>JBBDQU010000053.1 GCA_040905865.1 Alphaproteobacteria bacterium | reverse complement strand
CCCTTCTTGCCCTCGAGGCTTTCCAGCAGCGCGGTTTCCTCGCCGCAGATATAGGCGCCGGCGCCGCGATGCACATAAACATCGAACGCCCATCCGGTGCCGCAGGCATCGGGTCCGAGCAGCTTCGCTTCATAGGCTTCGTCCACCGCACGCTGCAGCGACGCCGCTTCGTTGTAGAATTCGCCGCGCACATAGACATAGGCGGCATGCGCGCCCATGGCAAAACCGGCGATCAGGCAGCCCTCGACCAGTTTGTGCGGATCGTGGCGCAGGATGTCCCGGTCCTTGCAGGTGCCCGGCTCGCTTTCATCCGCGTTCACGACGAGGTAATGGGGCCGGTCGCCGATTTCCTTTGGCATGAAGGACCACTTCAAACCTGACGGGAACCCGGCGCCGCCACGGCCGCGCAGGCCGGAGGATTTCATCTCCTCCACGATCCATTCCCGACCCTTCTCGATAATCCCGCTGGTACCGTCCCAGTCGCCGCGCGCACGCGCACCGGTCAGCCCGGCATCGTGCAGGCCGTAGAGATTGGTGAATATGCGGTCCTTGTCCTGAAGCATCGGTCAGCTTTTCGCAAAATCGAGATCGTTCAGCGTCGTCGGGCCGCCCACGGGCGCCGAGGTCTGCCGCTCGATCTGAGGCCCGTGCGGCGGAACATCCCCGGCCCGCAATGCGTCGAGAATTTCCACCATCCGTCCCCCGGTCAAATCCTCATACATATCGTCGTTGATCTGGACAATCGGCGCATTGACGCAAGCGCCGAGACACTCGACTTCCCGCATGGTGAACATTCCGTCCCCGGTCGTTTCCCCAAAGGAAATACCAAGATGCGTTTCGGTCGCCGAAACGACATCGGCCGAATCGCGCAGCCAGCAGGGCGTCGTCGTGCAGAACTGCAGCAGGTATCTACCCACTGGCTCGGTGTTGATCATCGTATAGAAGCTGGCGACCTCTGCGACCCGGATCCGCGGCATGTCCAGGAGCTTCGCGACCGCCGAAATCACGGCGCCGGATGCGTAATTATCATTCTGCCGCTGCGCAATATCGAGCAGCGGCAATACCGCGCTCGCCTGCCGCCCGGCCGGATATCTGGCGATGATTTCCTCGACGCGCTTCAGGTTTTCCGGCGAGAATTCAAAAATATCGCTCATCGATTGATCATCCACATCGCCTATCGGTCAACCTCGCCGAACACGATATCCATGGCGCCGAGAATTGCCACGGAATCGGCCAGCATGTGGCCCTTGCACATGAAATCCATCGCCTGCAGATGCGCGAAGCCCGGTGCGCGTATCTTGCAGCGATAGGGTTTGTTGGTATCGTCCGATACCAGATACACGCCGAATTCGCCCTTTGGCGCCTCGACAGCAGTATAAGTTTCGCCCGCCGGCACGTGGAAGCCTTCGGTATAGAGCTTGAAATGATGAATCAGTGCTTCCATCGAATGCTTCATATCGGAACGGCTCGGCGGCGCGACCTTGCCGTCTTCGCTCATGACCGGCCCTTCGGGCATTTCGGCGATGCACTGTTTCATGATCTTCAGGCTTTCGCGCATTTCCGCAACACGCACGAGATACCGGTCGAAACAGTCCCCGTTCCTGCCGATGGGAATGTCGAAATCCATCCTGTCGTACACATCATAAGGCTGCGACTTGCGCAGGTCCCACGGCACGCCCGAGGCGCGCAGCATCGGCCCGGAGAACCCCCATGCCATCGCGTCTTCCGCGGACACAATGCCGATATCGACGGTCCGCTGCTTGAAGATACGGTTTTCGTTCAGCATCGTTTCCATATCTTCCAGGAACTTCGGAAACTGTTCCGCCCATGCCAGGATATCGTCGGCCATCCCGGCCGGCATATCCTGATGCACACCTCCGACCCGATAGTAGGCAGCATGCAGACGCGCGCCGCTGACCCCTTCGTAGAACTCCATCAGTTTTTCGCGTTCTTCGAACGCCCAGAGCATGGGGGTCATCGCGCCCACATCGAGCGCCAGCGCCGGTGCGTTCAACAGGTGGTTCAGGATCCGCGAAAGTTCCGCAAACAGGACCCGTATATACTGGCCGCGCGGCGACGCCTCGATCCCCAGCAGTTTCTCGACGGCAAGCACGAAGGCGTGCTCCTGGCACAGGGGCGCAACGTAATCGAGACGATCGAAATACGGAATGGCCTGCAGATAGGTTTTGTACTCAATCAGTTTTTCAGTGCCGCGATGCAGCAGCCCGATATGCGGATCGACGCGTTCGACAATTTCGCCGTCCATTTCCATCACCATGCGCAGCACGCCGTGGGCCGCCGGGTGCTGCGGACCGAAGTTCAGGGTCAGGTTCTTGATTTCAGCTTCGGCCGCCATCAGTCCTTGCTCGCTTCCGCTTTCTCGTCACCGGGCAATTGCCGTGTCATCCCCTCCCAGGGGCTGAGGAAATCGAACGACCGGAACGCCTGTTTCAGATTCACCGGTTCATAGACGACGCGGCGTTGTTCATCGTCATAGCGTACTTCGACATACCCCGTTAGCGGAAAATCCTTGCGTAGCGGATGCCCTTCGAAACCGTAATCGGTCAGCATGCGGCGCAGGTCGACATGGTCGGAAAAGAAAACGCCGTACATGTCCCAGCATTCGCGTTCGAACCACCCCGCCGACGGATACATTCCGGCGACGGACGGCACGGGCGTATCCTCGTCGGTGCGGACCTTCACACGGATACGCTGGTTATATTTGTGGCTCAACAGGTTATAATTCACCTCGAACCGCTTTTCCAGTTCGGGGAAATCGACGCCGCAGACATCCATGAGGCTCTTGAACAGGCAGTTCGAATCGTCGCGCAGGAACTTCATGACCCGTAGCAGGTGTTCGCCCCGGGTCTCGATAAAAAGCTCATCCTTCGCCAGGCCGCGCCGCAGCAGGGCGGTGCCCAACTGAGCCGCGATATGCGCCCCTAATTCCTCGAGCGCGGCTTGATTTTCTTCGTCCATGGAAATCCCGTACTTAACGCGCGATCGTGCCGGTCCGCCTGATTTTTTTCTGCAACTGTAGAAATCCGTAAACCAACGCCTCCGCGGTGGGCGGACAGCCGGGCACATAAATATCGACAGGCACGACCCGGTCGCACCCGCGAACGACGGAATAGGAATAATGGTAATAGCCGCCGCCATTGGCGCAGGATCCCATGGAGATCACCCACCGGGGCTCCGCCATCTGGTCGTAAACCTTGCGCAGCGCCGGCGCCATCTTGTTGGTCAGCGTCCCCGCGACGATCATGACATCCGACTGTCGGGGGCTGCCGCGCGGCACGACGCCGAACCGGTCGAGATCGTAGCGCGGCATATAGGCATGGATCATTTCAACGGCGCAACAGGCGAGACCGAAAGTCATCGGCCAGAGCGACCCTGTCCGCGCCCAGTTCACCAGTTTATCGGCATTGGCGACGATGAATCCCTTGTCGGACAGCGTGTCCGTCACGAGTTGCATGGCCGCCGCCTGATCTTTCGCGCCGGGCGCGTGCGTGGGAACTTCTATTCCCATTCCAGGGCCCCTTTACGCCATTCGTAGATAAAGCCGATGGTCAGTATCCCCAGGAAAATGATCATCGACCAGAAGCCGAACAAGCCGATTTCCCCCAGCGAGATCGCCCAGGGGAACAGAAACGCCACTTCAAGATCGAAAATGATGAACAGGATGGCGACGAGATAAAACCGCACGTCGAAGCGACTGCGCGCATCGTCGAATGCCTCGAACCCGCATTCATAGGCGGACAGCTTTTCAGAATCGGGTTTCTGGTGCGCCAGAACACCGCTCGCCACAAGCATTGCGACTGAAATGCCGACAGCAATCGCCAGGAATATCAATACCGGCAGGTATTCCCGCAACAGCCCATCCATCACTGTCCCTCCTTGAATCCCTCAACGGCGAAACGCCGTTTCGATTGTCTCGCCGCACTGCCATGCGCTACGCCATGAGACGGTAATCAATATAAAGTTAATTTCCCGTGAAGCAAACATTCAACAAATGAATATTCCGCCCCGTGGGAAATACGCCGAATGATGTCTGTTTAGACCCAATAGTATTATTATTTCAATGATTTGCCGGTTCCAGGGAACTGGCGGGAGTGACGGGACTCGAACCCGCGACCTCCGGCGTGACAGGCCGGCGCTCTAACCAACTGAGCTACACCCCCAAGGGACTAAATTCAGGCCGCACGATGTACTGCACCCCCTGACAGGTGTCAAGCAACGCAACAACATCCGAGCCAGATTTACGCTACAATCAAACGAAATCCGGCAGCGGCAGGCCTGGTGGGCGATGACGGACTCGAACCGCCGACATCCTCGGTGTAAACGAGGCGCTCTTCCAGCTGAGCTAATCGCCCGCCTTCAGGCTTGCATTTAACGGCAAAAGACCGGCCCATCGCACTTGGAATGGCCGGTCTTTCGGAACGCTTTCCGAACTGCGGCGTTAGTTTACCGCATCCTTCAGACCCTTGCCGGCCTTGAACTTGGGCTGGTTCGACGCCGGAATCTTTATAGGGTCACCTGTCCGGGGATTGCGCCCCTGGGACGCAGCGCGTTTCGTCACGCTAAAGGTGCCAAACCCGACGAGGCGGACAGTATCTCCCCCCTTTAGTGCGCCCGAAACGGAATCGAAAACTGCATCGACTGCCTTGCTCGCGTCGGCTTTGTTCAGGCCGGCACTGTCTGCAACAGCCGCAATAAGATCATTCTTATTCACGTGATGGTCCCCCTTCAATTAGGGATTGGAAAGTTGACTGATATATCGAAGACAATTTCAGTCTTACGGAGATTCGCAAATGGCGTCAACGCGAAAGCCGCAGAAAACTGCCAATTTTTCACTTATTGACAATTCCCTGCGGCGCTGTTCGCACGCAAACGTCATATTCAACAGAGACTTACAACGCAGCGCGTCGCAATACCGTCTAGTGCGTCGTAACGCCGCCCAGTTCGTCTTCGGCCTGAGAAGCGACTGGGGGCACAACTTCGTCCGGATTCCACTCGATCGGCTTAAGCGATTCGACAAGCGCGATCTTGAAAACATCGTCCACCAAGGCGATCGGAATAATTTCCAGCGCTTTTTTGACATTGTCGGGAACGTCGGCCAGGTCTTTTTCATTTTCCTTCGGAATCAGAACGGTCTTGATACCGCCGCGTAACGCCGCCAGAAGCTTTTCCTTCAATCCGCCGATCGGCAGCACACGGCCCCGCAGCGTCATCTCACCGGTCATCGCGATGTCCTTGCGGACCGGAATACCTGTCAGGACCGACACGATCGATGTGATCATCGCCACGCCGGCGGAGGGACCGTCCTTCGGCGTTGCGCCTTCCGGCACATGGACATGAATGTCCGTCTGCGCAAAGGCGGTCGGCTTGATACCGAATGACGGCGCGCGGCTCTTCACATAGCTTTCCGCCGCCTGAACCGATTCCATCATGACATCGCCCAGCTTGCCGGTCTTGATGACCTTGCCCTTGCCCGGCAGTTTCACCGATTCGATCGTCAGCAATTCGCCGCCGACTTCCGTCCAGGCAAGCCCCGTCACGACGCCGATCTGGTCTTCCTCGTCGATTTCGCCATAACGGTATTTGCGGATCCCCGCATATTTCTCAAGGTTCCGGCGGTTTATACGGATATCCGCCATTTCGCCCTTCATGATGTCCTTGATGCCCTTGCGGGTCAGATTCGCAATCTCGCGCTCGAGATTCCGGACACCCGCCTCACGGGTATAATACCGGATAAGGTCACGCAATCCGTCGTCGGTTATCGACCATTCGGCTTCCTTGAGCCCGTGATCGGCCATCTGCTTGGTTATCAGATGGCGCCGCGCGATCTGGATCTTCTCATCTTCGGTGTATCCGGAAATCCGGATGATCTCCATCCGGTCCATAAGCGGCGCGGGCATCCGCAACGTATTCGCCGTGGTCACGAACATCACATCGGACAGATCGTAATCCACCTCCAGATAATGGTCGTTGAAGGACGAATTCTGTTCCGGATCCAGGACCTCCAGCAGCGCGGACGTCGGGTCGCCGCGCCAGTCGGCGCCGAGCTTGTCGATTTCATCCAACAGGAACAGCGGGTTGGATGACTTCGCCTTCTTCATTCCCTGAATGATTTTACCCGGCATGGAACCGATATAGGTTCGCCTGTGTCCGCGGACTTCCGCTTCGTCCCGAACGCCGCCCAGCGACATCCGAACGAAATTGCGACCGGAAGCGCGGGCGATCGATTTCCCCAGCGATGTTTTGCCGACACCCGGCGGACCGACAAGGCAGAGAATCGGTCCCTTGACCTTCTTGACCCGGTTCTGCACGGCCAGATGTTCGATGATCCGGTCCTTGACCTTTTCCAGTCCGAAATGATCCGCATCCAGGATTTTCTCGGCAGCCTTGAGATCGCGCTTAACCCGCGTGCGCTTCTTCCAGGGAATCGACAGCATCCAGTCGAGATAATTCCGTACGACCGTCGATTCTGCCGACATCGGGCTCATGGAACGAAGCTTCTTCAGTTCGGCTGTCGCCTTTTCGCGGGCTTCCTTCGTCAGCTTCGTGTTTTCGATTCGTTCCTCAAGCTCCGCGGTCTCGTCCTTACCGTCTTCGCCTTCGCCGAGTTCCTTCTGAATCGCCTTCATCTGCTCGTTCAGGTAATACTCGCGCTGGGTCTTCTCCATCTGGCGCTTGACGCGGCCGCGGATCCGCTTTTCGACCTGCAGAACGCTGATCTCCCCTTCCATGAAGGAGTAGATTTTCTCCAGCCGCTCGCCGACAGGCTCGATTTCAAGCAATTCCTGCTTGTCCGCGATCTTCAGCGTCAGGTGCTGCGCAATCGTATCGGCCAGCTTGCCCGGTTCCTCGATCTGGTTGATCGAAATCAGGACCTCGGCGGGAATCTTCTTGTTCAGCTTGATGTACTGTTCGAACTGGGACACGACGGCGCGGCTGAGGGCTTCAAGTTCCTCGTTGCTGGCTTCGTCTTCGATCAGTTCGGCATAGCCTTCGAAAAATTCGGCGTTTTCGGTATATTCGTCGATCCGGACACGCTGCATGCCTTCGACCAGAACCTTGACCGTCCCGTCCGGCAATTTGAGCAGTTGCAATACGGTACCGAGGGTACCGACCGTGTAGATATCCTTTACGCCGGGATCATCATCGGAGGCGTTTTTCTGGGTGACCAGCAGGATCTGCTTGTCGTCCTTCATCACGTTTTCCAGCGCACTGACCGATTTTGCACGGCCGACGAACAACGGCACAATCATGTGCGGAAAAACCACAATGTCACGTAGCGGGAGAACAGGGTGGAGGTTACCGCGGCGATTCTCAGTCATGGGCTGTTCCGTTTCCTCGTGTTTTGCAATCCCCCGGCGGAGATTGCATTCTGGTTACGATCTAGATGGCCATGGACAAAAACCATTCAACCCTCTGAGGAATAAATCTGACGGCGCAGCGGCGGTCGGGCAGCATCCGTCGCGCCGACAAACGACCGAAAACCGGCGAAACACCAGAATGTATACAACCCCGGGTCGCCCTGATACCGTCGCGCCGGCCCGGCGCTAGGCGCTGTTTTCAACTTCTTCCGGGCGTTCCGAATAGATATACAGCGGCTCGGCGCGCCCTTCGACGACCTCGCTATTGATGACGATTTCCTGCGCACCGTCGAGACCGGGCAATTCGTACATCGGGTCGAGCAAAATGCTTTCCAGAATCGACCGCAGACCGCGGGCGCCGGTTTTCCGCGCCACAGCCTTCTGCGCAATCGCCTTTAGCGCATCGCCACTGAATTCAAGCCGGACGTCTTCCATCTCGAACAGCCGCTGGTACTGCTTTACCAATGCGTTGCGCGGGACGGTCAGAATTTCGATCAGCGCCGCCTCGTCGAGGTCGTTCAGCGTCGCCAGTACCGGCAATCGGCCGACAAACTCGGGTATCAGGCCGAATTTCAGCAAATCCTCCGGCTCTATGCCGGTCAGAATATCGCCGATATTTCGATGCTCAGCGCTCTGGACATCCGCGCCGAAGCCTATCGACGATCCCTTGCCGCGGTTCGAAATGATCCGCTCCAGGCCGGAAAACGCGCCGCCGCAAATAAACAGGATGTTGGTCGTATCGACCTGCAGGAATTCCTGCTGCGGATGCTTGCGGCCGCCCTGCGGCGGAACACTGGCAACCGTGCCTTCCATGATCTTCAGCAGCGCCTGCTGCACGCCTTCGCCGGAAACGTCCCGGGTGATCGACGGATTGTCGGACTTGCGGCTGATCTTGTCGACTTCATCGATATAGACAATGCCCCGCTGCGCCCGCTCGACATTGTAATCGGCGGCCTGCAACAGCTTCAGTATGATGTTTTCGACATCTTCGCCGACGTAACCCGCCTCGGTCAGGGTCGTCGCATCCGCCATGGTAAACGGCACGTCGAGAATGCGCGCCAGCGTCTGCGCCAGAAGCGTTTTGCCGCAACCCGTTGGCCCGATCAGCAGGATATTCGACTTCGCCAGTTCCACGTCGTTGTTCTTGCTGACATGGGCCAGACGTTTGTAATGGTTGTGCACCGCGACCGAAAGAACCTTTTTGGCATGCGGCTGTCCGATGACGTAATCGTCCAGAACCTTGCGAATCTCGATAGGCGTCGGCACGCCGTCTCGCGATTTCGCGACCGTCGATTTGTGGTCTTCCTTGATGATGTCCATACACAGTTCGACGCATTCATCGCAGATGAATACGGTCGGACCGGCAATTAGCTTTCGTACCTCATGCTGGCTCTTACCGCAAAAGGAACAGTAAAGCGTGTTTTTTGAATCGCCAGTACCAGACTTGCTCATGATGATCGGACCCGCTCGTTTTTATTCATATCGACCACGTGACAACAGTATAACACATCATCTCCAACCGCGTCACGCAGCCCGCATTCGCCACTCCGTATATACAGGTGACCACAATATATACAGGTGACCACAATAAATTTAACCGTCCGTGAACACGGTTACACACCCGCGGTTTTCACGGGTGTGGTACAGGACACCGCTACTCGGACTTCCTTGCAGCCGCGTCTTCGCCGACTGGAGCCGGCCGTTTATCGACAACCTGGTCAATAATACCGAATTCCCTAGCCTGTTCCGGCGTCATAAACCTGTCACGGTCAAGAGCCTTCTCGATGACGGCGACTTCCTGACCGGTATGCTCCGCATAGATCTCGTTCAGGCGCATGCGCAACGCCAGAATTTCGCGGGCATGAATTTCGATATCGGACGCCTGCCCCTGAAATCCACCGGAAGGCTGATGCAGCATGATCCGGCTGTTCGGCAGGGAATACCGTTTTCCCGCTGCGCCGGCGCATAGCAGCAACGATCCCATGGATGCCGCTTGACCTAGGCAAACTGTCGAAATATCCGGCCCGATGTAGCGCATCGTATCGTATATCGACATGCCCGACGTCACAATGCCGCCCGGCGAATTAATATAGAAGGAAATGTCCTTGGTCGGATTTTCCGACTCAAGGAACAGCAACTGGGCGTTGATCAGCGACGCGACCATATCGTTGACAGGTCCCGTCAGAAAAATTATCCGCTCCTTCAGCAGGCGCGAATATATATCGTAGGAGCGCTCGCCGCGATTCGTCTGTTCGACGACCATCGGCACCAGGGTATTCATCTGCGTTTGAATGAGCTCTGTCATTACCTTCTATCAATCATGCTGTCGGCGGCTATCCGCCGCGGAAATGTTCCGTTGAAGATGTGTCGCTTGTCTTTGCCGATCAAGTGGTCCGGCTATTCCGCCTTTCCATCACTGGCATCGTCGCCCGCTTCCGCGGCCTGGTTTTCCGTCGCTGACGCACGCTTCTTCCGCGCGGGCTTCGCCGCCGCATCTTCGCTTGCCGCGTCTTCGCCTTCCTGCGACTGAATCAGTTCTTCGATACTGACTTCGCGCTCCGTCACCGTAGCCATCTCGAGGATGAAATCGACAACTTTTTCCTCGTATATCGGCGCCCGCAGGGATGCCATGGCTTCCGGATTTTCCTGGTACAGCTTGATGAACTGCTGCTCATGGCCAGGATATTGCTGCGCCTGCTGCACGAGGGCGCGGTTTATTTCCTCCGCCGTTACCTCGATCTTGTTGATATTGCCAATCTCCGCAAGCAGCAGGCCGAGCATGACCCGCCGAGCGGCGATCTTGCGGTATTCCTCTTTCAGTTCGTCGTCGCTTTTTTCTTCCTCGGCATCGGTCTGGCCGTTCTTGCGGGCTTCCTCGAACTGGCTCCAGATCGACTCGAATTCCGCATCGACCATGCCCGGCGGCACGTCGAAGTCATGCGACTTCTCCAGCGTATCGAGAAGATCGCGTTTCAGTTTCTCTCGCGAAAATCTGGCATAATCAAGGCTGAGGCGGTCGCGGGCGGCCTTTTTCAGGTCCTCCAGCGATTCCTGGCCAAGATTCTTTGCGAATTCATCGTCGATCGCCGTATCGACCATGACGCGGATTTCCTTCACATCCACGGCAAAGACGGCCTCCTTGCCCGCTAGTTCCTTTGAACCGTAATCCGCCGGGAAGGTCACCGAAACCGATACGCTGTCGCCGGCCTTCACGCCAATCAATTGCTCCTCAAAACCCGGTATAAACTGTCCGGCGCCAAGTTCCAGATGATGCCCCTCGCCGCTGCCGCCGGGAAATTCGACGCCATCTATGGAGCCCTTGAAATCGATCACGACTTCGTCGCCTTCGCGGGACTTCCGGGCGCGCTTTATCGGCTCAGACGACCGGTACTGTTTCGCCAGCCGCTCGAGCGTTTCATCCACCGCGCTGTCGGGAATTTTCGCGACCAGCCGTTCAGCCTGGATCTTCGAAAAATCCATCGGAACGATTTCCGGCATGACCTGAATCGACATCGAATATTCAAGATCTTCGCCCTCGCCGAATTTCTTGATTTCGATATTCGGCTGCATGGCGGGCCGAAGCGTATTGTCCTCGATCGCCTTGCGACTGGACTCGCTGACCGCCTGCTCCAGGACTTCGCCCATCACAGACTGCCCGTACCGCTGCTTCAACAGCTTCGTCGGCACTTTGCCAGGCCGAAAACCGGGCAACCGCGCCGTCTTTCGGAGTTCCGAAAGGCGGGAATTGACGCGTTCGTCGATCTCCACCGCCCCCAGCGTGATCGTGTATTCACGTAAAAGACCGTCGTTCTTGACTTCAACAACCTGCATGGAATCCTGTCCGCATCACAAAATTAAGACGACAATCGTCAAAAAAACACTGCCTTATCAGATAAGGTAACGCACTGGTGCGGGCGAAGGGACTTGAACCCCCACGGATTTCTCCACCAGAACCTAAATCTGGCGCGTCTACCAGTTCCGCCACGCCCGCGCATTCAGGCTGCCAGTAGCCTCTTATCGAAGGCGCCCCTGTATAAGAAGAGCAGGCTTAGCGGTCAAGCATAGCCATAAAAGAAGAAACGGAACCGTCCCGTATCAGGACCTGATACGGTTACGATAGGCATTCGCGAAGGCCTCCAGCGCCAGCAGGCGTGGACCTTCGTGGAACGAACCGGGCCGCTGCGGTTTATGTATGGTGAGCGCATAGCGAACGTGCGGAATGCCCAATGAATCGTTCATGACCGAAAGGACCTGGGCCGTTTCAACCGTCCTGTCAGCATGGGTCCGTACAAATCGTTCGCCGACATTCACATGCTTTTGACGACGGCGCAGCAAGGCAATACTGTCGAACAAATGACTGTTCCGTGAAATTAATGACGTTCCATCGAGTACTATGGCTCAAAAAACACATCATAGCAAGTAAAAAATTTCTGTACTGCAAATAGTGACAGTATTTTACTGTAATAAAGTATAAATTTTATGTTTATTAAAAAGCAAAAGCAGGAAAGTAACTGGCCGGAAATTAGTCACACGCATTCTTTGTAAGTATCCGCAAAAATCTTAAGTGCAAGTATCCTCGGTTCTTCCACATAGCGATGTTGCGCACGTTCGATGACCAGTTCATAGCGGACATGAGGAATACCGAGCATATCCGTCGCCACGGTCAGCACTCTTGCGGTTTCGACCGTCTTGTCCTTGTGAATTTTCCGGAACCGCGAACCGGGCCGGATGATATTCTTCGAACGGGCCGCTCCGAAAATCGTTCCCAGCGCGCTATAAGCCCTGGCACCGAGGACGGCCGGTGTACATTTTCTTTCTTGCAACGTGATCGCGTCATTCATCGCCGTCATTACTGTCCCCTGACAAAAGAAGCCTTGATGCGCATTAAATCAAACACCTACTTCTTTAAGATACGATTAACAGCTGTTGACGCGGCAACTTTTCCGTCACCTGTATAGCGCTCGTGGTTGGTTTCGATCCTGTCAAGGTTGTAAAGATAGTTCACCATCATGCCGCAAGACTGCGACAGGCCCTGCGCCGAGGTGTCGGCAAGCCAGTTGATCCGCTCCACCCGCGCTCCGTTCGTCAGGTGGAAATGCGCCACCGGATCGCGGGACCGGCCCCGTTCGTTACGTTCCATAAGCAGGTAGCGGGCGCACAGCCGGGTTAGAACGGGCTCGAGCACGCCCGCCTTCGCAGGGTCATCCGCCCAGCTCGAATCGTCCAGGACACGTCGCAGCGCCGCGCGGCCATCGCCCTCGCCGAACACGCCCGCAAGCGTGCTGCGATCCTCCGCGCCCAGCAGACCCGCCTCCGAATCCAGGGCGGATTTCACCCACCGCGCAAAACTCGGAATGGGAGAGAGTGTCGAAAATGTCTTCAGGCCCACGAATTCCGACTGGAGTTCATCGACCACGCGCTTGATCAGGAAGCCGCCGAAGCTAATTCCAACCAGGCCCTTCTGGGCGTTACTGATCGAATAAAAAATCGCCGTATCCGCCTCTTTCGGGTCGCCGTCCGGCGCGCTCTCATCCAGCAGCGCCGTGACACTCCCGGCAAGCCCCTTGACCAGCGCAACCTGTACAAAAATCAGGGGCTCGTCCGGCATCCTTGGATGGAAAAACGCGAACAACCGCCGGTCGGCCGCCAGCCGGTTCTTGAGATCGTCCCAGCTGCGGATTTCGTGCACCGCCTCATAAGCGATCAGTTTCTCCAGCAGCGACGCGGGCGAATTCCAGGTAATCCGCCGCAATTCCAGAAACCCGACATCGAACCACGATGTCAGCAATTGTCGCAAATCCGAATCCAGCGATTTCAGCGCTGGCGTATCCGCGAACCCGATCAGGTCCGAACGCAGGTCTACCAGGAACTTCACCCCTTCCGGCAAGGCATTGAACTGCGTCATCAGGCGGGTGCGGGGCGGCTCAAGTGCCTTGCGCAATGCTTCCTGCGCACTGGCGCGTGTTTCCGGCCCGGCGACCTCCAGGACGGTGACCGCACTTTCAATGGCCGCGTTATCCGGACCGAATTTTTCCGCGACAATACCCAGGAACCGTTTACGTCCCGTCTCGTTGAGCGCCAGATAGGTACGACCCAGATCGGCCGCCCGGGCGCGGGCCGATACCTCGCCGCCCCGTGCGTCGAGACAGGCCACCATCTGCTTTTCCAGCTTCCTCAAATCATCGTTGGCGGAAAGATCCGGAGAGAAGCCGCCGCTTACCGAATTGGAGCCGGATATTTCGCGCCACGCGCCAATCAGGCGCTGGAACAGGGAATTGTTTTCACTCATGACTGCTTTCTTCTTTCTTGAGCCGCCGCAATACGGTCGGCAGGGTATCGATCAGATCGTCAGCGACAAGGCCCGGGCCGAATTCCGCCGCCGCTTCACCATGCAGCCAGACAGCGGCGCATGCCGCGTCGAACGCATCCATCCGCTGCGCCAGCAGGCCGGTGAGCATGCCCGCCAGGACATCGCCGGACCCCCCGGTCGCCAGGTCCGGCGGCGCGTTTTCATTGATAACTGCCCGGCCATCGGGCGCCGCGATCACCGTATCGGCGCCTTTCAGCAGCACCACAGCGCCGCTCCGTTCCGCCGCCTGCCTTACCCGGGAAAGCTTGTCGCCGCGGGTATCGAAAAGGCGCGCGAATTCGCCGTCATGCGGCGTCAGAACACAGGGTCCGGCAATCGTGTCGAACAGGAGCTCCGCCGAACCTTCGAATATGGAAAGCGCATCCGCATCCAGAACAACCCCCTTTCCCGTCCGCAATGCCTGCAGCGCACGTTCCCTCGTTCCGAGATTCAACTCGTTTCCCGGCCCCACAAGAATTGCGGAAATCCTTGGTTCCTTTATGTATTCCCCATATCCGTGCGTATCAAGGAACGGGTGCACAAGCGCCGAGGTCATCGCAATCTTGTAGATCACGGCCGCGTCGTTCGGCACCGCGGCCGTGACCAGACCGGCGCCCGCACGCTGCGCTGCCTTCGCCGCCAGCCGCGCCGCCCCCGTCATGTTGCGTCCACCGGTAATGACGGCGTGACCGCGCCGGTATTTGTGATCGGTCAGTTTTGGCCAGGGAAAACGGGAACGCCACAGCGCCGGAGCATTGACCGCCTGCTTCGGCGCGATCCCGGCCAGTACGGATTGCGGCGTGCCGATATCGGCCACGAGAACCTCGCCGCAAAAGGTTCGGCCCGGCAGCAGCAGATGCCCCGGCTTGCGACGGAAAAACGTCACGGTCAGGGCTGCCTGCGGCGCAAACCCGCTGACTTCGCCAGTATCGCCATGCACGCCGCTGGGCACATCGACCGCGACGAGGGGTGCCGCGCCAGCGGCCTCCAGCGTCTGCTTCGCCGCACCGTCTATATCCCGGGACAATCCCGCGCCAAACAGGGCGTCGACGATCAGGCCGGCGCCTTCTACCGCTTCCGGCGCCAGCGGCTCGACAGTCCCTTCCCACCGATCCGAATTAGCCCTTGCATCGCCCTTCAGGGAACTCCGGTCGCCTGCTAGCGCCACGCGAACCGCCCATCCCGCGTCGCGCAGCAGACGCGCCACGACGAATCCATCACCACCGTTATTCCCCGGGCCGCACAGGATCGAGACAGGACACGGCCGCCAGCGCGCCTGAATCGCGGACGCCACGGCATTGCCGGCGTTCTCCATCAGTTCAAGGCCCGCAATCCCGGCCTCGATAGCGGCTTCGTCGGACCGGTACATCTCCGTAACCGACAGCAGAACCTGCCCGGCGGGAAAGACCGATACCGGCGGGATTGGTGCCGTGCTCATGTTTCTTTCAGCCCCTGCCAGGTCAGCCGCGCTGTCCGCGAGCGAAATTCCCGCCGGTACAGAACAAGTGCGACCCAAACAATCGCGAATATCATGACCGCCGGATGCAGAAACCAGCCGAGGGCCGCGAGGCCGAAATAATAGGCCCTGACGCCCCGATTGGCATGCTTTGCGGCAAGCGATGCAATCGATGCAATCGTTTCTCCCGTCTTCGCATCAGCCTCGGTGACGGCACCCGGCGGCGGTGCGGCGCCGATCATGATGGCGCAGTAATTGTACTGCCGACCGGACCAGACGAACTTGAAAAATGCGTAGATGAAAATAACGACCATGACCAGCAGCTTTGCCTCCAATGCCGCCCGTGACGTGGACATGGCGAAAGGCAGATCCATCGCCAGCGCGACGGCGCGGTCGGTCGCCCCCAGAACCGTCAACAAGCCCGCAACGACCAGAATGGCTGTCGACGCGAAAAATCGTCCGGAACGCATCAGCGCATGAACAATCTGGATATCGACCATGCGGTTGTCCCGATTCAACATCTGCCGCATCCAGTCCAACCGTCGTTGGGTCATACCGCCGACCAGGTTGTGCCGCGCCGCCGCGCTGCTGTCTGCGTACCAGTTGAAACCGATCCAGGTCGCCACCGCCACGCAGAGGGCGATACGGTCGTAGAGGGCGATATCCGTCAGCTGATCCATGACCTGAAACTTTCCGGAAACTTACTATTTGACCGAGACAAACCCAATATGGACGCCAGTTCCACGTTGGAAAACACAGAAATGAGAAACTTCAGGAATCTGATTTTACAATCATTATTGTGGCCGATTTGGTAAACAGAATACAAATCGTCGATATGCCCCATAACGCCGTCGCGAGGACCGGTTCATCCTAACCGACTGCGTCAGTAAAAGCCGATGCGCCATAGTTACGCACTGAACTGCCTGTTCATCGCCGCCATATCGGTGGCGATGGCACATCTTTCGCCGGAATCCGGCGCCGCCCGGTTCGACCTGGCGCCGCCCGAAGGCGACAGGCGCGAACGGCTTTTCGAGTGGTCGCCCCTTGTACGGGATATCCAGAAATTCCTGACCGAATTCAGCCTGCTTCCCGCCCCGGCGGATGGCCGGATCAGTCCGGAACTGCAGCAGTCGATACGCGCGTATCAGCGCCAGCACGGCCTGGTCGAGGACGGCGAGGCAAGCGGCAGTCTGTTGCGGCATATGGAGAGCACCGGCAGACCGGACGCCCTGAAACAGCGGCTTGCAGAGGCGAGGCGCATACAGACAGCGCGGGCGCGCGCGGCGCTGCTCGCCAATCCCGAAACGCGCGACCTGCTTCAGGCCCCGGCCCCGGTAAGGGCGTCGCCGCAGGATCTATCGGCTGAGGCCTGCCTGCAATCCCCCAGCCCACAATGCCTGATCGATGAGGCGCTCCTGGCAACGGCAGGGATCGAGCGCAGCGACTACCGGGACTGGGCATTGCGCGAGATCGTACAGGCGCAGGCGCTCAGAGGCAGCCTTGCGGACGTCCGGTCCAGCATCCGCCACATCGGCGACGTCCGCCTCGTCGTCGTTTCACTGCGCGAAGCCGCAATCGCCCTGGTCACTTCAGGTCACATGGAAGATGCCAGGGTGCTGGCTGCCAACATTCCCGATGACGGGAACCGGGCCAGGGCCTTGGCCGCCATCACCATCGCCGAAGCAAACCCCGACGATGCAGGCACAACAACACAGCCCGCAACACTGCCCGCCCTGCGGGATCTGCTTTCGCACCTTGAAGACCCGGTTGCCGCCGGCGAGATCGCCGCGGAGGTTGCCGGCAAGCTCGACCAAAGCGGTCGGTCAGAGGCAGCGGCGGCAATGCTGACCCTGGCCCGTGGATTCGTCGATCCGGGCGCCAGTCGCGATACGCGGCAGACGGTTCTTGGGATTCTGGCGGGCGCCTATGCCCGGATCGGCCGGACCGAGGAGGCGCTGGCCATTCTTGCCGCACTCGGCGACATCGGCCGCGATCACATCGCGCTGGCGGAAACAGCGGGGCAGATCGCATTGGGACAGTTGCCGAAGGAAGCCCTGGCGCTGGCCGACAAACTGCGCTCGCCGCGACTGCATGTGCTCGCCCTTTCGAAGATCGCTGCGGCCCGGTTGCAGCAAGGCGACCGGGAGCATGCGACCCGGATACTCAAACGCGCAATGACCACCAGCCTCGATATCGTTCGACCGTTCGCCGCGGATACCGCCCTGGCGGAAATTGCCGAGGTCTGGGCGGGGATACAGGACTACACGCAGGCGTTTTCGGTTATCGATAAAATCCGGAGCCGGACACTGCGCGCCCAGACGATCTGGCGCTTTGCCGCCAGTAACGGCGGTGATGCGGACGGCCTGCGGGACCGGGCCGTCGAGGCGACGGAGGCCGTCAACAGCGCGTTTGACCGGGCGTCCATCCTGGTCGGCGCGGCGATCCTGATGGCTGAAAACGGCCGGCCCGATGATGCCAGGGCGGTATTTGCCATGGCGCTGCGCGATGCGCGCGCGGTCCGGAGCGAATGGTGGCGGGCGCGGATATTCAGCCGTCTCGCGAATGCCCTGATCAGGCTGTGACCGTCACCGGGTCAACTGGCGTAACGGCGGTCGATCTCCATGAAACTCTCCGTATTCACGATCGCCTCGCGGTCCTGGAAAGAAGCCATATCGTCCGCCATGGCCGCACTGTGCCCGTCTCGCCTGATCGTTTCCAGGACCCGCTGCATGGCCTTGATCGCCGCCCGCTGCGTATCGCTGGGAATGATCACGATCTTGTAGCCGATCTCGGCAAGACGCTGGGTGGAAAGCAGGGGCGTTTTCGCGCCCAGGAACATGTTGATCAGTTTCGGGCCGGGAATACGCTTGGCGATTTCCTCTATTTCCGCCTCCGTGGTCGGCGCCTCCACGAAGGCCACATCGGCGCCGGCGTCCATATACTGATGCATACGGTCGATGGCGGCGTCGAATCCTTCCACGGCGATTGCATCCGTCCGGGCCACGATCACGGTGTCGTTGTCTTCAGAGGCATCGCGGATTGCCCTGATCTTCTGGCAAAATTCCAGCGTCGGAACGATGCTCTTGTCGTCGTAATGGCCGCAGCGTTTGGGGAAGGTCTGGTCTTCGATATGGAATCCCGCGACGCCAGCCCGCTCGAAGGCCCGAATGGCCTGCCGCGCGTTCAGCGCATTGCCGAAGCCGGTATCCATATCGGCGATCACGGGAATTCTGATCGCATCGACGATCTGCGTCAGCCGTGCAGCGACCTCCGACGGGCTGATCAACCCCATATCCGGAACACCGGTGCTCCGCGCTGTCGCGCCGCCGCTGACATAAACGGCAGGGAACCCGGCGTTTTCAATCAACCGCGCCGACAGCCCGTCATAGCAGCCGGGCGCGGTAATGATGCCGTCCGCGGCAATGAGTTCACGCAATTTGGTCGATGCCCGCATCGTCGTTCTCCGTTTTTTCATGCCCTGACAGGCAGTTATGTAGACCATGGCGAGCGGGCGCTGGCTTCGCGTCCCGCAATCCGGCCACCGATAAAACACCCCGAAAGATTTGCGCCGGAAAGATACAGGTGACCCCGGGTGCTGCCAACCTCCCCGCCTCATACAGTCCGGGAATCGGTTCTCCGTACCCGTTCAACACGCGCTGACACGCATCGTGCACCGGACCGTCCCGTCCTGAGAGTATTCGATACCACCGGCCATATCTCCCCGACGCAAAAAGGCGACCTGGCGATTGCAGCCAGTGATTCAGGGGGCCGGCCATGATCGGCGTCACTGCCGGCCGCGCTGGCCGCGTTCCAACGTTCGGGCGAGGCATGGAGCGTTGCCGCGTCGCACCCGATGATGGCGGCCAGTTCCGCGATGCAGTCGGCACGTTTCAGGATTCCGTTTTCGACTTCTCGCTGATCGTCGGCGCTCCACTCATAAGGCATGACGGCATCGTCCTTGAAGACAACCCCGCCCAGCGGATACATCGTCCGCCCCGAACCCGTAACCGGCGACGATCACGTCCACGCATTCGTCGAACCGTTCCGCCCGGCCGGGAAACACCCCCGGTCCGGTCGTCACGGGTTTGGCGAGACCCAGGCCAGTGCTTCCTTTACGAAGCCCGGCAGCACCGCTTCATGTTCGGTATCGATCTCGACATGCGCGCTCATCCCCGTACGCAACACCGGCCCGGTGTCCGGATTGTCGAGGACCAGGCGGATCGGCAGGCGCTGCACCACCTTGACCCAGTTGCCGGTTGCATTTTGCGGGGGCAGGATGGCGAATTCCGCACCGGTCGCCGGGCTGATGGTGTCGACCTTCGCGGTCCATATCACGTCCGGATAGGCATCGATTTCAACCGTCGCCATCTGACCGCTTTTCAAATGCGTCAATTGGGTCTCCTTGATATTGACCTCGATCCATACGTATTTGTCGGAAATGATCGCGAACAGCGGTTCCTCCGCTTTGACGAATTCGCCCGGCTCCAGCGCGATCCTGCTGATGCGGCCCGATGACGGCGCGCGCACAATGGTACGCTGCAGGTCCAGCGACGCCCGGTCATAGACCGCTTGCGCCTGCAGATAGGCCGGGAAATCCTCGACCTTCAGATCGGGATCCCCGTTCAGGCCGGCCAGAATCTGGCGGATTTCCTGCTGCAGAATTGTGATATTCTGTTGCGCGGAATTCCGCTGTCGCCGCGCCTGATCAAGGCTTTCCTCCGACGCGTTTCCGCGCGAGCGCAGGGCTTCACGCCTTTCGAACGTCTTGTTGAAATACGAAAAATCGTCCTTCGCAAGTTTCAGTTCGGCCAGCTTCACCCAGTAATTCGCGCGCAGCGATTCAACGTCATTACGGATCCGCTGCAGCGCCGCCTGCGCCTCCGCCTGCTCGATGGCGTAAGCCTCGTCATCGATCTGGAACAGGATCTGGCCCTCATGGACGGTTGCATGCTCGCTGACATTAACGGCCCGAACCTTGCCCGACACTTCCGAACTGATCGCGATCTTGTTCGCCTTGACGAAGGCGTTCTCGCTCGAGACATACCGCTGCCCGGTCACATAGACGTAGGCGCCGATCAGCGCCGCCGCCGCCGGAATGACAATCAGCAGCACCAGCCGGAACATAAACTTCGCGAAGCGCCTCTGCCGCCGCGGCGTCGGTTTAATCTCTTTTGTATCGCTATCAGTCACCGGAACCTCCAAAACGCGCCACGCGCGATACGCCGGACATTTCGGCGTCGCTCACCGCCTGTCGCGCCGAAACGTTGCTCATAATAGCCGAGAGAAGTTCGCCAAGCTTTTTGCGGTCAGCAGCGGAGAGCCCTTCCAGCGCCGCTTCCTGCACGTCGTTTGCCAGTACTATCATCTTGTCGAGCAAAGGTCTCGCCGCCCGGGTCAGATAAAGCCTGTGGACCCGCCGGTCGCTGGCATCCGGCCGGCGTTCGACCCAACCCGAGGCTTCCAGGCGGTCTACCAGACGCCCGATCGTCATGCGGTCGACTTCGATCATTTCGGCAAGGCCGCTCTGGTTCACGCCTTCGCTGCGCGCCAGATACACCATTACCCGCCATTGCGACCGGGTCAGCCCCAGATCGCGCGCCCGATTGTCAAACTGGGTTCGCATCAGGCGCGAAATATCGTTCAGCATAAAGCCGAAGAGGTGTTCTACAGACTGACCGGACATCGCCTATAAAATAGTTGGGAGGCTCATTATAAGCAAGACTTATAATAACACCTGTTACGTTTTCATCCAGATCCGGGAGTGCGCGGGACTTTAGCGCATCAGGTATAAATGGAACCGCAACTGGCTGCGTTTAAACCGGACCTGATCCAGCCTTAAACCCTTATTTCCGAAATTCGGAGGCCTCAATAACCGGCGGTCAGACGGCGCCCAGTTCCTTTTTCAGATCGTCCAGGATAATCGTCTTCCAATCCCGGACTCCCTGATAATACAGGCTGCCCGCGATGCTATCGACATAGACCGTATAACCGGAATCATTGGAGATTGTCGGCCATACATAGAGGCCGGCGGCTTCATTCCAGAAATACGAATTCTGGGACGTCACGCCCTTCACGGTACCGAGTTCCGCATCCGCCTCGACGATATGAAGGTGGCGGGCCATAACCTTGTTGGCCGCCTTGAAAACTTCGTCATAGGATTTGCCCGATACCGGAATCCAGACGCCGCCTTCCCTGGGCCGCAGTTCCGCCGCCGTAGTGCAGGCCGCCAGCAAAAATCCGGCCACCACAAGCGTCAGAAATTTTGGCATCTGGTCATCCCCTCACAGTCCCATTCATTTTATACAGCATACCAGATCCTGCTGCGGTAATGAAATCGTTAATAGAATCCTTCGTTGCATGACATGTAAAAGGTAGCTATATACCACTTTCGAAATAATTGGCAGCCGTGACCGATGTCACTTTGCAGCGACGGAATATATGCGATCGTATGCTCCGGAATGTTACGACATCAGACAATCGGGATGGTAAAGGATGGACATTTCTGACGACGAAATTCAGCGCTGTGCCCAGAAATGGCTCCGTGTGGCTATAAAAAATGGCGAATTTCCGGTCATTCTGATGCCCTTCGACCCGGAAGGCACTGACGAGTACGACCCGACACTGTACGGGCGCAGGCGCGCGGAGAATCCGCCGGGGTAGTTGGGAGCGAACAGTGGAAGTCGATAATTATTCATCCGTCCAGCGCCCTGTCTCGTTCCCGTCCGGACAGGCAACCGTCGCCAAGACACCCTCGAACGAGAGGCGCGATACAAACGAGCCGCGCGGGGATTCGACTATTCCGGCAAAAACGCCAGGCGACGCCGAGGCGGATTTCAACCCGTCCGCGCGACGGGGTTCGTTGCTCGATATTTCCGTCTGACACCGCTGCGATCCCACTCCCGCTTTTCGTTTTTCTTCCGTTCGGCTCCCTTCTCCTTGCAGCGCCGTGTATCTTTCGATTGACTGGTCGCCGCCGCGCGGAATTACGCCGGCGGTAGTGCACATAAGCCTGTGAAGATTTTCCACTATCTGTAGGATTGCTCGAAATCACGTAGTATGAGCACCTGACGGACACGGTCGCGAGAGAGGCATTTCATGACGAAGCCATCGGAATCCGGGCCGGGCAAACGTATTGCGTTGCTGGCGCTACATCTGGAAAGCAACCGCTTCGCACCGCCTGTCTACCGAAAGGATTTTGCCGAAAAGGTCCTCCTGTCCGGCGATGACATCATGATCGATGCGGCACGGGAACATTCCCGCATGGGCGGCACCATGACCGGCTTCATCGACGCGATGAACCAAAGCGGTCCCTGGACCCCGGTCCCCATCGTTGTCGCCGATATCGGCGCGGCGGGACCGATCGACCATGATTTCTACCGCGAATTATGCGAAGAAATGAAACGCGGGCTGGAGGCGGCCATGCCGCTGGACGGGGTCTATTTCGGACAGCACGGCGCCGCCGTAACCACAGAAATACCCGATCCCGACGGTGCCATGTTCACCATGGCGCGCGCCATCGTCGGCCCGGAGGTGCCAATCATCTCCACCCTGGATCTGCATGGCAATGTTTCGGACGAGATGGTTGCCGCCACGGACATGCTGATCGCATACCGGACGAACCCGCATGTGGATCAGTATGAGCGCGGCGTGGAAGCCGCCGGCGCCATGCGCGAACTGCTGGCCGGGTTGCGACCGCAAACCGCCTTCATCCGGCTGCCGCTGGTCGCGCCGCAGGTCTGCCAGCGCACCGCCGTCGGCCCCTATGGCGAAGCCATTGACCTGGGGCAGACATGTATCGACGACGAGGTGATGAACGTCTCCATCCTGGGCGGCTTCACCTATGGCGATACGCCCTATAACGGGATGGCGTTTCTGGTGACCACGCGCAGCGACCTGCGCCGGGCGCGCGCGATTTGCCGCCAACTGGCGGAGCGGGTATGGGCGCAGCACGATTATTTCGTCCCGCACCTGACGCCGCTGGAAGATTGCGTCGCACGGGCGGTTGCCTGTGGCGCGGATTCCGCATTGCCTTCCGTCATCATTGCCGATGTCGCGGACAATCCCGGTGGCGGCGGCAGGGGCAATACCACATGGCTGCTCGAGGCGCTGGTCGCGTCCGGTGCGAAGGGCGCCATACTGGGCGTCATGAACGATCCGCCGCTGGCGGCCGAAGCCCACACTCTGGGCGTCGGCGCAAACTTCGACGCCGTTTTCAATCGTGCCGAGCCCGATGTTTATTCAAACGAATACCGCCATCCGGCGACCGTTCTGAACCTGTCGGATGGTAAGTTCATCGGCGCGGATCCGGGCACATTCGCCAATCTGCAACTCGACCTCGGCCCCACGGCGGTCCTGCAGGTCGGCAGCGTGACGGTGGTCGTTGCCTCGATCCGCGAACAGTGCATCGACCCGAATTTCTTCGAAAGCTTCGGCGTGAAGGTGGCTGAGGCCCGTAGTGTCACGGTAAAGTCGCGCGGCCATTTCCGCGCTGGATTCCTGCCCTATTTTTCGCCCGAACGGGTCATCGAATGCGACGCGCCGGGACTGACCTCGCCGACCCTGTCGAATTTCGAATGGACCGGATTTCCGCGCCCGGTCTTTCCGCTCGATCCCGACACGCAATGGACTCCGCCGGACTGGTAACCGGCCCCCGCCACCCCGCAATACATTGAATCGGCTACCGCTGACAGGCGTCCCGCCATATAATGACACTTTCGTTTTGGCGTGGCGCGGGATCTGTCCGCGAATGACAGACATAGGGCAAACGGCCCGGTACGCTGCTGCAAGCCACCACCGACTGGGAGAATGACATATGGCGAAACGACGGGTACTGATTACCGGCGCTTCCGGCGAAATCACGCGGCAGTTGCTGCCGACGTTCCGCGACAAGTACGACCTTACCCTGCTGGATACGCGGCCGAGCCAGCATGCCAATGACATCATCGAAGCCGATGTCAGCGACCCGGATGTCGATAAATACCGCCAGCATTTCCGCGGGGTCGACACCATTGTCCACAATGTCCGCGCGAAGACCCCTGGCGTGAAGACCAGCGCGCCGGGACAGTGGAAGAAGGAACGGCCCGGCCCCGAACCGGTCGAAGGCTATTTCGTCGAACGGAAAAGCGTCGACATGGCCTTCAACGTGCTGCGACTGGCGGTGGAGGAAAAAATCCGCCGAGTCGTCATAACCTCGTCGAACCATGCCGCTGACTGGTACGAGGGCAAACTGCATAACGGACAGCTGGATATGGTCGGACCGGAGACCTATCCGCGCTCCGATAATTTCTACGGTTGGGCAAAGGCGACATACGAACATCTGGGTTTCATGTTCGCTACCGGTCGTTTCGGCCATGTCGTTGAAAACGTTCAGGTCCGGGTCGGTGCGCCGCGCCCGGTCCGCGCCGCCGATTTCGACGGCGACCTGGTCACCTACAAGCGCGACCTCGGCGCCTATATCAGCGAACGCGACATGCGGCAGCTATATACCAAATCGATCGAGACCGGGGATATCCGCAACGAGGATGGCATTCCGTTCCAGATATTCTATGGCGTTTCAAACAATACGCGCGGGTTCTGGAGCATCGTCAATGCCCGCAAGGTCATCGGCTACGAACCGGAAGACGATTCCGAAATCGAATTCGCTGAGGAAATCCACCGGAACATCACCACCAACGGGCGGACGATGTAACGGCGCCATTACGAAGGGACGCCTCACCGCCAGTTCAGGAGCGCTTCTATGGAATTTTCTCTCGATGCCCGGTCGACGCTGCCCGCGGATGCCGAAACCGCGACACTGGTCGGCCGCATCTGGCGGCCGGATGCGGGCGGGCCTTCCGTCGTCACCCTGCGTGACGGGAACCTGTTCGACATCACCGCCGCCGCGCCGACGATGACGGACCTGATCAATGCCGACGATCCGGCAACCTATGCCCGGTATGCGATCGGCGACGACCTTGGCCCGGCCGGGTCGGTCATCGCCAACAGCGCCGCCGATGCCCGGGACCAGACCGGGCCCTGGCTGCTGGCCCCGGTCGACCTGTCAGCGCTGAAGGCGGCCGGAGTCACGTTTGTCGGGTCGATGCTGGAACGGGTGATCGAGGAACGCGCCGCAGGCGACCCGGCAGCGGCGGAGGAAATCCGCCGTGTCATCATGGGCGCCATTGGCGACAATCTGGCCGCCGTTATTCCCGGATCGCCGGAAGCCGCCGCGCTGAAACAGGCGCTGCTGGAACGCGATATGTGGTCACAGTATCTCGAAGTCGGAATCGGTCCGGATGCGGAGATCTTCACCAAGAGCCAGCCGATGTCCGCCGTCGGAACCGGGGCGGAAGTCGGTATCCATCCGGGGTCGCGCTGGAACAACCCGGAACCGGAAATTGTACTGATCCTCGGCGCGAGCGGGAAAATCATCGGCGCGACGCTGGGCAACGATGTCAATCTGCGCGACTTCGAAGGGCGCAGCGCTTTGCTGCTAGGCAAGGCGAAGGACAACAACGCATCCTGTTCGATCGGTCCGTTCATCCGCCTGATTGACGAATCATTCGGGCTTGACGACATCCGCAACGCGC
Source organism: Alphaproteobacteria bacterium (assembly GCA_040905865.1). Taxonomy (NCBI): domain Bacteria; kingdom Pseudomonadati; phylum Pseudomonadota; class Alphaproteobacteria; species Alphaproteobacteria bacterium. The sequence goes on along the minus strand of JBBDQU010000053.1, from coordinate 70,423 downwards.
TCCTGACCATGCGGGTTACCGGCGACGACCAGTTTGTCATGGACGGCGAAAGTTCGATGCAGCGCATCAGCCGCGACATTGTCGACCTCGCCGGGCAGACCCTCGGCGCGTATCACCAGTACCCGGACGGCGCGGCACTGTTCACCGGGACGGCTTTCGCGCCGACCAAGGACCGCGGCGCGCCAGGCGAAGGGTTTACCCACAAGATCGGCGATATCGTCACTATCTCCAGCCCCAGGCTCGGTTCACTGACCAACCGGGTCACCAGCAGCGACAAGGCCGCGCCCTGGGTGTTCGGCGCATCGGCGCTGATGCGCAACCTCGCAAGACGCGGCGTTCTTTAAGGAGGCGGTGCTATGAAAACCATTCTGTTGACCGGCGCCGCGGGCGGAATCGGCACATTCCTGCGCAAGGAATTCAAGGGAAAGTATAATCTGCGCCTGTCCGACATCGCACCCATTGGCGACCTCGCTGGCGACGAGACATATGTGCCGGCCGACCTGACCGATCTGGATGCCGTGCAGACGGCGACCGATGGCGTTGACGGCATATTCCACCTTGGCGGACATGCGTTCGAAGGGGACTGGCAGACTATTCTCGACGCCAACATCATCGGGGTGCGCAACCTGTATGAGTCCGCCTACCGGACCGGGGTGAAACGCGTGGTTTTCGCCAGTTCCAACCATGCCGCCGGCTTCTACCGGCGCGACCAGATCATCGACCATACGGCGATCCCGCGCCCGGACAGCCGCTACGGAGCTTCCAAGGCCTTCGGGGAAGCGATGGGCGCGCTTTATGCCGATAAGTACGGGATGGAAATAACCTGTATCCGCATCGGCAATGTGGCGATGGAGCCCGCCGACAAGCGCCGGCTTGCGATATGGATATCACCGCGCGATCTCGCACAGCTGGTGTCCATCGGCCTGGATCATCCGGATATCCGTTATGAAATCTTCTATGGCATGTCGGACAACAGGCGGGCGTGGTGGGACAATGCAAATGCCATGCGCTTCGGTTACGCACCGCAGGACAGGAGCGAAGACTTTGCCAAAGCCGTACTCGCAGCTGAATCACCGAAAGCGGACGGTGACCCGACGGAAATCTATCAGGGCGGGACATTCGTAAATTCCGAGGCCGGGCGCGCACCGGTAAAGAACCGCTAAATCAGATCATGGTTGGTTGAATCGCCTCCGGCGACCCAACCAACACGTGAAGGTACGATAGCCGGTGCCGGACTACCGCCGGGTCTGCTGCTCGGTGTTGGCCTCGATCAGCGGGAAGTCCTTTTCGGAGCCGATAACCATCTCGTCCCGGGCGAACAGCGGGCGCGACAGCAGGTAGCCCACCAGAAGCTGCGCCACGTTGTTCAGCGAACGAATGTGTATGCGCTCATACCCGTGCGAGGCATCCAGCCCAAAACAGACCAGCGCCGTGCGGATGTCGTTTCCGGCTTCCAGCGCGGCGGCGGCATCGGAACGATAATAATTGAATATATCCCGGCTGAAATCCAGCTGATCGCGCTTGCACAAGTCGATCAGGTGCTGCGTCAGGTGGCGATCGAACGGACCGCTGGAATCCATCATCGCGATGGTTACGCCGAACTCACAGGTGTTCTGGTTCGGCGCAAGGGTACCGTTGTCCACGGCAACCATTTCAGCGACTTCGCCGTGCAGGACATGGGACGCGCCGACCCCGACTTCTTCGGAAATCGTGAACAGCAGGTTACTGTCCAGCGCGGGCGCACGCCCGGAATCGCGCAAAGCCTTGGCCGCGGCCAGCATGCAGGCGACGCCCGCCTTGTCGTCCAGATGACGCGAATTTACGAAACCATTGTCGAGAAATTCGGTGCCCGTATCGATGGCTATGAAATCGCCGACACGAAACCCCAGGTCCCATAGATGGTCCAGGTTCGTGCATGGTTCGTCCACCCGAATTTCGACATTGTCCCACTTGACCGGCTGGGAATCGATTTCCTTGTTATAGGTATGTCCCGACGCCTTGAGCGGCAGGATCGTGCCCCGTAATTCCTGGCCCTCTTCGGTATAGATAGTCACCCGGGCGCCTTCGGCGAAGCGCGCGGACCAGTGTCCGATCGGGACACAGGCGAGCCGGCCATTATGCTTGAGTTGCTTGACCATCGCGCCCAGTGTATCCAGATGCGCGACGACGGCGCGCCGGGGGTTTTTCTGCTCGCCGGAGAGGTGGGCCCGGATCGCGCCCCGTCGCGTCAGTTCATAGGAAATATCAAGGGCATCCAGTTCCAGACAGGTGTGCCGGACGATGGCATCCGTCTTGCCAGACGGGCTGCGGATCGCCAGAAGGCGGGCCAGCACGTCCTTGATGTACTCGGAATCGATTGCGGGATTCGTCATGCGGAAGGTTCCTGCTCCTCCAGCCGGCGGCCGAGATCTCGTGAACGGGTTTGCGGAAAAAGATAGTCGATGAAACGTTCCGCCACGGGTTGCGGTTCGTGGTTGGCCAGCCCCGGCCGCTCATTGGCCTCGATGACATGATACTCAGGCGCCTTGACGTCCGGCACCAGAAAATCAAAACCGACAACCGGCATGTCGAGGATGCGCGCGCCCGCGACCGCCGCGGATACCAGGCGCGGATTCACGTGGTCGGTCACATCGTGAATCGTTCCCCCGGTATGGAGGTTCGCAGTCTTCCGGACCGTCACATGGACGCCCGAATCAAGGACATCGTCCAGTTCGTAGCCGGTTTCCCGTAATGTCCGCATCGTTTCGTCATCCAGGGGGATCATGCTTTCCCCCCCTGTTGCCGCCCTGCGGCGGCGGCTCTGCTTGTCTATGAGTTCGCGTATCGTATGCTTGCCATCGCCCTGAATCACCGGCGGACGGCGCACGGCGGCGGCAACGACCCGACCGTCGATGACGATGATACGCAAATCCTCGCCTTCGACATATTCCTCCAGCAGCACCTTGTCGTTGATCTGCCGGGCACGCTCCATCGCTTCCATGATTTCGCCAACATTGCGCAAGTCGATCGAAATTCCGTTTCCCTGTTCACCCCGCGCCGGCTTGACGACCACCCTGGGATACTCTTTGAGAAACGCCCGGACGTCTTCCTCGCTCTCGACGACGGCCTGGGCCGGCAGCCTGATCCCGCCATTGGCAAGCAGTTTGCGCGTTACCGATTTGTCGTCGCAGCGGCTCATGGCAACCGCGGAGGTAAAATCGCTCAGCGATTCCCGGCACGAAATCGACTTCCCCCCCAGGGAAAGACGGAAGAAGCCGTTTTCAGCGTCCTGAACTTCGACAAATATGCCGCGCCGCCGGGCGGCATCAACGATGATCTGCGCATAAATATTCAGGGATTCTTCCTGTTCGGGCCCCACGAAGAGCGGCTCATTGATCGTGTTCTTGTTCTTGATACAGTAAACCGGCACCTGTTCGAAACCCACCTGCCGGTACAGGGCGATGGCGGTGTCATTATCATGCATGACCGACAGGTCCATGAAGGCGCGGCCGCGCTCCTTGAACACACAGGCCAGCGCATGCACCAAATACATACCGACACCGGGCACCGGACATTGCGAATCGACGCCAAGCGCCCACAGGCTGCTGCCGTTGTCGGGGTCCTCGATGGCGCGGCGGTGATCCACGCCGGTCACCGTACCGACAATTTTCCCCGTGGCCCGGTCCACCGCAACCAGCAGGACCAGACAGTTGTCATCCGCGTGATCGGCCAGAAAGCCCGGATAAACCGGCACCATGCCATGGGATTTGTAAATCCGGTTGATATTGTCCTCGTCGCCGGCGCCATACGCGAGCCTGATATCCACCGGCACGCCGGCAACCGAAGACCGCCCATAAGGCTCCAGCGGCAGCCGGAAGGTCAGCGAGGGGTCGAGGAACATCTGCTGCGGGGCCAGCGAGATGACAACATTCGAATCCCGGGAATACAGGGCGACATCGCGCTGCCCGTTCTTTTCATGCGCCAGCTCTTCCACAAGAGTCGCCGGATCCTCGAACGTCTGTCCGAATATAAGACGCCCCCAGCCGCAATCGATGAAAGCATTGGCGCGCATCGCGTCGACATGCGCTCCCCGGGGCGCCACGCCCCAGTGCTTGAGCGACGTCATCTGGTTGGGGTCCATCGGATCGCCCGTCGCGGGCGATCCGCTTTCGGTATTCCGGTCAGATATCATGAGTCTGCAACCACAGTTCCAGGACGGCGACCTGCCAGAGCTTCGAGCCGCGCAACGGCGTGATATGCCCCCTGGGGTCGCCAAGCAGTTCATCCAGATAATCGGATTTGAACACCCCCCGCTGACGGGCCGTCGGCCCCGTCAGCGCCTCCCGGACATAGTCCAGATAGGGGCCGTCGATATATTTCAAGGCGGGGACAGGAAAATAGCCCTTCGGCCGGTCGATGACTTCGGCGGGAATAACGCGGCGGGCGGCGTTTTTCAGGACGGTCTTGCCGCCGCCCATGATTTTCAATTCCGCCGGTATGCGGCCTGACAGTTCGACCAGTTCATGATCCAGGAACGGCACCCGGGCTTCCAGCCCCCAGGCCATGGTCATGTTGTCGACGCGTTTTACCGGATCGTCCGCCAGCATGATGGTGGTATCCAGCCGCAGGGCTTTTTCCGCCGGGCGGTCGGCCCCGGGCGCCGCGAACTGTCCGGCAACGAATTGCAGGCTGTGGTCGCCATTGATATGCGCATCATCGACGGCGCGGGAGAATTCTTCATGATCGCGGTCGAAAAACACCTTTGCGTAATCCGCGACCGGGTCATTGCTGTCCATCAGCGGCGGATACCAGTGATAGCCGCCGAACACCTCGTCAGCCCCCTGACCGCTCTGCACGACCTTCACATGCTTCGCGACCTCCTGGGACAGCAGGAAAAACCCGACATTATCGTAGCTGACCATGGGTTCGGACATTGCCGCGAAGGTCCGCGGCAGGGTTTCGAGCAGATTCGTGGAGGGAATGAACAACTGGGTGTGATCGGTGCCGAAATGGTTCGCGATCAGGTCCGAATACTGGAACTCGTCGCCTTTCTCGCCACCCGCTTCCTCGAAGCCGATGGAGAAAGTCTTCAGACCCGACTGTCCGGCTTCCGCCAGCAGCCCGACGATCAGGCTGGAATCGACTCCTCCCGACAGCAGCACCCCGACCGGCACGTCGGCAACCATCCGTCGCTTGACGGCCAGCCGCAGCGCATCCAGGACCCGTTCCTCCCATTCCGCCGCGCTCAACGCGATGTCAGCCGCATCCTGTATCAGATCGAAACGCCAGTATACGCTATCGCTGCGCCGCCCATCGGGCTCAAAGACGGCGACAGTGGCCGGCGGCAGTTTGCGCACACCTCTTAGAATCGTGAAAGGCGGCGGAACCACCGCATGAAAGCTCATGTAATGATGCAAGGCGACGGGATCGATCGCGGTATTGACTCCGCCGGCCGCCAGAATTGCCGGCAGCGATGAAGCGAACAGTATGCCGTCCGCTCTTTCCGCAAGATACAATGGCTTGATGCCCAGCCGGTCCCGCGCCAGAACCACCCGACCGCTGTCCCGCTCATGTACGGCGAAGGCAAACATGCCCTGCAGCTTCTGCACGCAGTCGGTCCCCCAGGCATGGTATGCCTTGAGGATCACTTCCGTATCGCTGGTGGAAAAGAACCGGTAGCCCCTGGTTTCCAGGTCGGCTTTCAGTTCACGGTAATTATAGATGCAGCCGTTGAATACCAGCGTCAGACCCAGTTCGGAATCGACCATCGGCTGTTGGCCGTGATTGGAAAGATCGATGATCTTCAGCCGGCGGTGTCCAAACGCAACCCTACCCTGGGCATTGATCCCGCTGGCATCCGGGCCACGGGGCGCCAGACGATCGACCATCCGACCGAGGGCGACCGTATCGGCCGGCGCGCCATCGAAGGTGACGTGTCCGCAAATGCCACACATATCGCGCTAACATGGCCTTTCCGCGACGTCTATCGCAAAAAATGATTCCGCAAGAAGATTGCTGTAAACACATAGACATGTCATCTGACATGTCAAGGCGGACTTCTGAATCCAAAAATAAAATATAATATAGGTCAACATTCCTTAGTCATATTTAGTATTATCAAGTAATAGTTTTATGACTTGTTTATTTGCATTTATTTTTACCTTTTCCGTTATTGTGATCTTATACCAATCGGCAATAACTCTCAAATTACGCGATTTCTACTTCATGCCGATATCTTTTACGTCCGGCATCGATTGACGTCGGAGAGGTCAGGCTGCGCCGCTCCGTCACTCGGCGTAGGTCCCGTCCAGTTCGTCCTCGATAAAGGCGCGGATGATTTCCGCCATCGAACTGTCCGCGCCGAAGCCCAGCACCCGACCCCGCTCAGCGGCGAAACGCATCGGCCACCCGGACACGATCTTCTGGATAGCCGGATCGGGCTGCCACTTGATGCGTTCCGTCACTTTCTTCCCTGCGACAACGGACAGGGCATCGACCATTTCCTGGACCGTATGGGTGATGCCCGGAATCGACACCGACCGGCTCGGCCCCCAGGCCTCCGCGGGCAGCTCGGCCGCCCGGATGAAGGCATCGACGACGCGGCGCGGCGACAGCAGCCACATCGCCTGCTCGGGGGCGACCGGACAGATCGCCGTATCGCCCTGCAGGGGTTCGCGGATAATCGAACTGGCGAAGGTCGATGCCGCCTTGTTCGGTTTACCCGGCCGCACCACGACGGTCGGCAGGCGCAGCGCGCGGCCATCGACGAAACCCTTGCGGCTGTAGTCGTTGATCATCAACTCGCCCATCGCCTTCTGCGCGCCATAGGACGTCTGCGGCGTCAGATGGGTGTCGTCCTGGATCACGTCCGGCACATTGCCGCCGAACACCGCGACGGAACTGGCGAAGCAGACCCGCGGCACGGTGCCAAGCTCGCGGCAGACATCGAGCACTGCCCGCGTTCCGCCGAGATTGACCCGCATGCCCAGGTCGAAATCCGCTTCCGCGCCGGAACTGACCACGGCGGCCAGATGGAAGACCGCGTCGATATCGGGCGTGATCAACCGGCGGATCGTTTGGATATCGCTGACATCGCCGGTCATGACATCAAGGCGCGGGTCGGGCGGAAAAGGCGGATCCGGTTCGCCGACATCGAAGACAGTCACCTTGTCGACCGCGCCGGACCTGCCGCCGCCGAGATCCAGCGAATTCTTTTCCAGCAGCTTCGCCGCCAGTTTGCGGCCGATGAATCCGGCGCCGCCGGTGATAACGACTTTCATGAATGACTTACTCCGTTGTCCTGGGTTGTCCTGGTCAGTGCCCTGCAATGTCATAGGCCGTGCCATGAGCCGGGGTCGTCACCGAAATCGGCAACCCGCCCGCCAAAGGGCCGATTTTCTGTTTCATGCGTTTCCTCCGTCCGGCTGCATAGTCGCACCCTGCCGGTAACCTGCGACAACACCGCGACAATAGGGCAGCGCCACGGGCTTCTCGACCAGTTTTCCGCCATCGACATTCGTGAATCCCGCGCTGCGCACCATGTGTCCCAGGCAATGCAGGGTCGGCACCCAGAAATTCGTCCGGTTGTTGCCATACTGGCTGTCCGGATAAAATTCCATCACCATCTGTCCATCGGGATAGCCTTTGCCGATGCCGCCGCGATAGGGGCTGTAGTCATCGAGAATTGCCGATTCGACAAAAATCGCCTGATCGCAAACCGCCGCCAGGCGGTCCAGCGCCAGCAGCGGATATCGCAGATGATAAAGCAGACCAAAACAGAACACGGCATCGAAGCGCCCCAGGGCTGCTTCTGTCACGTCATAGACGCTCATTTCCTGTCGCGAACATCGCGATTCGTCATAACCGAAGGCGTCCCGGCAGATATCGAAACTTGTCCAGCCCGGACGCTGCCGGACATCCAGCTTGCCCAGTAAGTCGGAAAAATCGTCGATGGCGACCACTTCGCGCGCGCCCCGCTTCAGCGCCTCGAATGTCCAGAACCCGTCCCACGCGCCAACATCGAGAACCCGCAGCCCGGTCAGATTGGACGGCACCCTGTACGCGGCGGGATTGATCGGCGCCCATCCCGGCGTCGTAATGCCGCCCGGCAGGTCGATCCTGTGATACCAGTAGTCTATCGACGCGACCCGGCCTGCCAGATCCGGCGGCGCGGAATCCGCCGATGTATTATCCGGAATGTGCGGAGCCATTGATGAATCCTGTCCTGCCGTTCAGACACTGTTACCGCCGGGCGGCGCTGCGCGTATCCTACGGCACCGGCGCGGTGGAATCCACGCACGCCTTGCACCGGGAGTGGCGCCGTTGAACGATACAAAGAGACACAACGCTGCAGAATTGCTTCAGGCCGCATTAGCGGCTTTCGAATCGGGACAGGCCGAAACGGTCGCGGCGCGCTTTCGGGATGTCCTGGATGTGGATCCGGACCATACAAGCGCGCTCTATTTTCTGGCGGTCATCGCCTATCAGCAGGGTCGCCTGCCGGCGGCGCATAAGTTCGTTACCCGCGCGATATCCCTGCTTCCGGAGATGGCGGACGGCCATAACCTGCACGGGCTGGTCCTCATGGCGCTGGGCCGGCACGACGCGGCCTGCGCCGCATTCCGGATCGCCATCGCCCGCGAGCCGGATTTCGCCGAAGCCGAAAACAATCTGGGCGCGGCGCTGGAAGCCATGGGACAGCCGGGCGCCGCCGCGGCGGCCTACCGGCGGGCAACCGAATCGAACCCCCGATATGCCCAGGCCTACTGCAATCTCGGCCGGGTCATGCTCGGCACCGGGCAACCGGCGGCGGCCGAGGAAAGCTTCCGTCACGCTCTGGCGCTGCAACCGGACCTTTCCGATGCCCGGTTCAATCTGGCCGTCGCCCAGCACCGGAGAGGTTCCATCGCAGCGGCGGAAGCAACTATCGATCTGGCCATCGCAGACCAGCCGGAAAACGCCGGGCTGTATCGCTATCTCGGCGCCCTGCGGCACAGCCGGGGAAAGCTCGCTGGCAGTGAGGCAGCGCTGCTGAAGGCGATGTCCCTCGATCCGTCCCTCACCGAAGCCTATGACAATCTCGCCGGCGTGCTGCTCGACCAGGGCCGCATCGACGCGGCGGAAGAACGATTCAAGCAGGCGCTCGAACGCAATCCCGGCGACAACCGCGCCCATTCGAACCTGCTGCTGTGCCGCAATTACCGGGAAAACAACCCTGGCATACTGTTTCAGGCGCATTGCCGTTGGGCCGAGCAGCATGCGGCGCCCGTCGCCGCCCAGCCCGCCACCGGCACCCGCCCAAATTCCCGCCGCCTGCGCATCGGCTATGTTTCCGGCGATTTCCGCCGGCATTCGGTCGCCTATTTCTTCGAACCGCTGCTTAGACACCGAAACCGTCGCCGGTTCGAGGTGTTCTGTTACGCCAATCTCGAAAACCCCGACGACACCACCGCACGGCTGCAGGCCGTCGGCGACCACTGGCGCTGGGTCGCGGGAATCGATGACGCGCAGCTTGCAGCGCAGATTCGCGCCGATGAAATCGATATTCTGGTGGACCTGTCCGGCCATACCGCGGGGAACCGTCTGCTGGCCTTTCAACACAGGCCCGCGCCCATACAGGTCACCTGGCTGGGTTACCCGAACACGACGGGAATGACAGATATCGATTACCGCATTACCGACCCGATTGCCGACCCACCCGGCGCGGAGGCACTATGGACCGAATCCCTGATCCGGCTTGATGCGGGATTCCTGTGTTATGCACCGCCGTCCGATGCGCCCGAGGTCGCGCCGCTCCCGGCCCTGTCGCGCGGACATGTCACCTTCGGGTCCTTCAACAACCTCCGCAAGGTCACCCCGGCGGTGATCGAAGTCTGGGCGAAGGTCCTGGACGCCGTGCCGACCGCTCGCATGATGCTGAAGGCGCGCTCCTTCGCCGACGCGGCTACCCGTGACCGTTTCACCGCCGCTTTCGGCATGCACGATATAGCCGCCGACAGAATCATGCTGCGCGATACGGTGGCGTCGCCTTCCGAACATCTCGGAACCTACGCGGAAGTGGACATCGCCCTGGACCCGTTTCCGTATAACGGCACGACCACAACCTGCGAGGCGCTGTGGATGGGAGTCCCGACTGTCACACTGCGGGGGAACCGCCATGCCGCGCGGGTCGGCGCCAGCCTGTTGACCCACACGGGGCTGAACGACTGGATCGCCGCCGACACCGATGCCTATGTAAAAATCGCCAGACGGCAAGCGGAAAACATCGATGCGCTGGTAAAGCTGCGCCAAGGGCTTCGAGGCATCGCACGCAATTCATCGCTCTGCGACGCGCCGGGATTTGCCTTGCATATGGAAGCCGCATTTGAATGGATGGTCGCGTCCCGCGCCGAAAAAATCGGGAACTAGGCTTACTTCATCATGGCGCCCGCCACATCGACACCGATTAAACCGATTGCTTACCGAAGCGGGTTTCACGAAAATAGGTGGCAGGGAAAACGCGATTCAACGCGTTTGGGCAAGTTCAAAAAGGGGCAGGGCATGGAAATTACTGAATCGCAATTTGGCGACGTCATTGTGCTGGCGCCGTCGGGACGGCTCGACCAGTCAACGACGCCGGAGTTTCAGGCGATGTTACTGGGTATTGTCGGCGCACGCGGCAGCGCTGTCATCATCGATTTCACCGGCATTCCCTATATCAGCAGTGTCGGTCTTCGGGCGCTGATGATCGCGGCAAAACAGGGCAAGGTGGCGAATGTCCCGATTGCCGTTGCCGGCCTGATCCCGGAAGTGAACGAGGTTTTCGAAATCAGCCGGTTCAATTTCGTGGTCCAGATATTCGATACCGTTGAATCCGCGCTGACGGCTCTTTCCAGCGATGCCGCCGCGGCATACGCGGCGCGATAAACGACAACAATTGTCCGGGCTGTGATCCGGCCTAAATGATTCAGGGAGTTTCAGGAATGCTGGTTCGGTTCTGGGGTACACGCGGATCCCTGCCAACCCCTTTGAACGCGGTTGCCGTGCGGGAAAAAATCCGCCGCGCGCTGCGGGAAAGCATTGGACACGACATCAGCACACCGGAACGCCTCGAAACCTTTATCGACGAGAAACTCGCATTTTCGGTCTCCGGCACGTTCGGCGGAAATTCGTCCTGCGTCGAAATAGAAAGTGGCGGCACGCAGCATATTCTCTGCGACATGGGCAGCGGCGGCCGGGAATTCGGCAACGCCATCATGGCCCAGAAATACCCGAACAAGGAAAAGGTCATCAATATTTTCCAGTCCCATCCCCATTGGGATCACATCATGGGATTTCCGTTTTTCGTGCCCGCCTATGTGCCGGGCTTCAAGGTCGTCATTCACGGATGCCACGCAAATCTGGAGGAAGCCTATCGGCGGCAGCATTCGGAGCCCGGCTTCCCCGTTCCATGGGCCGCGCTGGGCGCGGATATTCAATTTGTAACACTGGAGCCCGGCAAGGAATACGTTGTCGATGGCGTGACTGTCCGCGCGCTGAAGCAGCACCATTCCGGCGATTCCTATGGATACCGGTTCGAGAAAAACGGAAAATCGATCGTTTATACGACGGATTCAGAACATAAATTCGAACTGATCGACGACGACTATCCCTTTATCCATTTCCTCCGCGGCGCCGATCTGGTCATTTTCGATGCCATGTATTCACTGGCGGATTCGATTTCCATCAAGGAAGACTGGGGCCATTCCAGCAACATTATCGGCGTCGAACTGGCGCAGCGGGCCGGCGCAAAACATCTCTGCATGTATCATCACGAACCCAATTACGACGACGCCATGATCGAGCGCATCATGCAAGAGACCATCCGGTACGAGGAATTGAGCGAGGAAGGCGACTCGCTGATCGTATCGTCGGCCTATGATGGTCGGGAAATTGTCGTATAAGGAGCAATAGTGCGCCGCTTCAAACTGGACGCGTTTGCGCCGTTGTTCCATTGGCGCGGCCGGACGCTGGCGCTCCTTTGCCTTGTTGTATTTCTCGGCGTCCGCGCCACAAACCCGGCGCCGATGGAATCCCTGCGGACCGCCCTGTTCGATACCTTGCAGGTCATGGAACCCCGCGCCTGGCAAAGTCAGCTTCCCGTCATCATTGTCGATATCGACGAGGAAAGCCTGGCCCGTTACGGTCAATGGCCATGGCCGCGCAACCTGATGGCCGATCTCGTCGACAGGATTTCGGCGCTGGAGCCGCTGGCGATCGGGTTCGATATTGTCTTCGCGGAACCGGACCGGCTGTCGCCGCATCTTCTGCTGTCCGACTATCCCTTCCTCGATGACGCGACCAAGGCGGCGATTGCGAAACTGGAACCGCACGACCAGCGGCTTGCCAGGGCCCTGTCGTCAGCGCCGGCGGTTCTGGGTATCGGCGCGCTGGAATTCAGGCCGACGGTGGTATCCAGACTTGTTGCGCAGGTCCCCGTGATCGAACGGGGCGGACCGGCAGCGCCGCTACTGCCCTATTTTCCAACCGCACTGCAAAGTCTTGAACTGCTTGTTGATGCGGCCCCCAGCCACGCGGTCCTCAACGTCCTGCCGGAACGCGACGGCATCATTCGCCGCGTGCCGCTCGCCGTCAACATCGACGGCACGATCACACCGACACTGACAGTGGAAATGCTGCGCCTGGCGGTCGGCGCGCCGAACTATACCATCCACCGCGATGGCGACAGGATCAGCGGGATCGCCGTTGCCGATATTTTCATCCCGACCGAACCGGACGGGCGCGCCTGGGTAAATTTCACCGAACCGCGCGGGGAACGATATGTATCCGCCGGCACCCTGCTCGACGGTGGAATTGAACGGGAGCGGATACCCGGCAAGCTCGTCCTGCTCGGCAGCAGCGCGCTGGGTCTGGTCGACGCGAAATCCATCCCCTTGGCCAATCGGGTAAACGGCATCGAAATTCACGCCATGCTGTTGGAATCCCTTATAACCGGCCAGTTGCTCGACCGACCGCACTACGCGGATTGGCTGGAACTCGGGTTGCTTCTGTTGTCCGGGATAGTCCTGATTGTGCTGACACCTTTTCTGAAACCTAAATGGGCCGTAATACCGCTTGGCGTCATGATCGCCCTGCTGGCCGGCACCGCATGGGGCGCCCATCATTATTTCGGGATGCGGATCGACACATCTTTCGCAGGGCTTTCAGACGTCACGGTCTTCGCCCTGCTGCTGGGCGCGACGCTGGTCGATACCGAGCGGAAACGCCGGCTACTGCAAACCGATCTGGAAAACGAACGCGCCGAAGCAGCGAAGCTGGAAGGCGAACTGGAAGCCGCACGAAGCATCCAGCTGGGCATTCTGCCCAGCACCTTCCCCGCCTTTCCGGAACACCAGGAATTCGACCTCTACGCAATGCTGGAACCGGCGAAAGCAGTCGGTGGCGACCTCTACGATTTCGCCATGGTGGACGAGAATCATCTTTTCTTCATCGTCGGCGATGTGTCCGGCAAGGGCATACCGGCGTCGCTGTTCATGGCATTATCGAAGGCGCTTTACAAAAGCAGCGCCATGCGTCGCAAGGTCGCGATAGACGAAATCATGACCGAAGCGAATGCGGAAATTTCCAGGGAAAACCCCGCGATGATGTTCGTGACTGCGCTGGCGGGCATACTGGACATCCATACCGGCAACGTCGAATTCTGTAACGCAGGTCATGACGCGCCGGTCCTGCTGGCGGCCGGTCAGCGCCCCAGGCCGCTGGAAATGGGCGGCGGCCCGCCACTATGCGTCCTCGACGATTTTGAGTATCCGCGCGACAATTACCGCCTGAACCCGGGTGAGGCGATCATCCTGTATACGGATGGGGTATCCGAAGCGATGAACGGCTACAGCGACCTCTATACCGCAACGCGCCTGATCGACACGCTGACCCATGTGGCGGATGGCGCGGATTGCGCCTCAATCGTCAAGGCGATCAATTCGGATATCGAACGGTTCGTCGATGGCGCGGAAGCATCCGACGATGTCACCATCCTCGTCCTGCGCTACCTCGGTCCGGCATCCGGGGACTGACGAAAAACATTCAAATCGTCAATTATGATTTTAGCGGATCATCACCTCTACGCGGCGGTTCCGCGGTTCGGTGAATTCGTCCTTTGTCCTGATATACAAATCCCATTCGCCGCGACCGTAAACCTCAATCAGCGCGGAATCGATCCCGCGCGATACCAGCCTGTCCCGGATCGCCGCCGCCCGTTTGATGGACAGCTGTGCATTATAGGATTCATCGCCTGTCGTATCGGTATGGCCTGTCACCTGAACTTCATAGGCGCTGCGTTTCTTGACATCGGCGAAAACGAGTTCGAATTCTTTCTCCGATTCCTCGGTAAGGTCATCGCTGTCGCGAATAAAATACAGCCGGAATCGTTTCGGCGGTCTCGGTTGCGCCGCCAGGGCGCGGGCAAAGATACCATCGACATCCTCATTGGTCACAGCCACCGGTTCGACCCTGTTACCGGACGTGATCTTTGCCGCCGCCAGCGCGCTGTCCAGAAGGACCTCGTTCTTGCCGTCCGTCACGGTGACTGCGCCGACGTTGCCGTTCTCATCCGGTAATACGATTACCAGGTTCTTGCCAAGGCGCGGTTCCGCGCAGGCCGATGCCAGCAACACCGCCAGAATTGCCAGTCCCTTGAACAATCGACCTTGAAACATTCGCCGCGTCCCTTCGCCTATTGCTCGTCAACCCGGACGAGGAAACGCGTGCCCCGGACGCCTAGTATCGCCGATGGTGTGCGGATCTTCATCGCTTCCGGCGAGCCGCGCGCGATATCGCCGGAAATTACTGATAGCGTTCCCTTGCCCAGCTTGGCCAGGAACGATCCCTTCAGCGTCGACGGGTTGTATTTGAACTCTTCCAGGCTGACATTGCTGTTCGGTCCGGTCGAAAAAACCGAATTGTCATCGAAGGTGATGCCGACGGCGCCGTCCTGGCCTGTTTCGATGATATCTTTCTGTTGTACGGTATTGCCGACAATTGCCGGCTGGCGCGCATCGCCACGCACCACAAATGCTTCCCCCGACACACTGCGCAACTGCCCTATCCGCTCCGGCTGCGCCGCGGCGACGAAGGTTGGCAGCAGCCCCGATACAATTGCCGCAATAAATAATTTCCCTCCAAGGCGCATGGAAATCTCCGTCGATAACAGCGAATGATTAACAGACTATCGTTCAGAATGGCCGCTATTGCCACAGTTTAATCGGAAGTCCGGTATGCAATTGACCCGAATATACGTTAGCGTTGCATGGTCGTACGTTCAGGAAAAATGACATGGCCGCGGAAACAGCCGTCACGGTGACCAATAATCTGGAAGAACTGAACCGTGCCACATCTGCGGTTTCCGCGTTCTGCAGCGAACACAGTGAATTGCTTCCGCTGGAACACCGGTTGACGCTCGTCCTGGAGGAATTGCTGACCAACACGATCAGTTATGGATACGATGCAGCGGATACGATGCCCCATGTCATCGAAGTACGGCTGTCACTGGCTGACGGATGGCTCCACGTGACCTGTGAAGACGACGGCGCGCCTTTTGACCTGACCCGACAGTCAGAGGCGGATATGTCCGGCGACGTGGAGGACAGGCCGATCGGCGGTCTCGGCATCCACCTGATCATGACGATAATGGATTCGGTGACCTATCAGAGGACCGGCGACCGCAACAGGGTGGATATGCGCCTGGCCCTGTCGGATTGAGCCGGGCCGGCGGCTGGATCAGTTGATCGAGGGCGCTTCCTCGGTCGGTATGTCGCCCGGTGTGAACCGGGTCGGCCCAGCCTGATGGTGAACCATCCGCCAGCGCCCGCCTTCCCGCACGAAGTAATTTGTCGCAATCAGATAATTTCCATCTATTCCTTCGAAACAGACGACAAACGCCGCATTGCCGAAAAAATATACCTGCGGCGCAAGACAGACGATCCGTGGCGGAGCGGCCCCGGTCAGGATCGCCCGCCAGCTGTTCAGCACGTCTTCACGTCCATGAATCGCCTCCCAGCCAGGATGGATGCAGCAGACCGGCGCCGATTGCGCCCATAGCGCCTCCATCGCCGCCACATCGCAATCGGCAAAAGCGCGGTAAAACGCTTCGTTGGCGAATAGAACGGCATCCTGTTCCAACATCGGCCTCCCCGCTATTCGACTATGACCTGATGGGCGAATTCGCGTCCGTCGCTTACCGTAATCAGTTCGAAACCCATCATTTTCGCAAGGTCGAAGATCGCCGCCTGCCCTAATTTCAACATCTGACTTCCCATCGGTATAGCGGGCCGGTATTGTTCGAAAACCGGGCCGTTCAGTCGCGGTTTTGCCTGAATTCAGCGCTATTCTCACGGGAACCACCCATGCAAAACAAGAAAATTGCGTTCGTCGGATCCGGGTCGCCCCGCGCCAAGGAAGCCATGAAGGTCCTATGCAAGCGATATCCGCATGTTCCTGTTGCCGAAGCGGATATTATCGTCGCGCTGGGCGGCGACGGATTCATTCTGCAATGCCTGCATGAATCGATGGGCCGCGACGTCCCGATATATGGCATGAACCGCGGGTCGGTTGGTTTCCTGATGAACAAGTACCAGGAAGATTCGCTGTTCGAGCGCCTGGCGGACGCGGAAGCGGAAAAATTTGTGCCATTGCGATTGAAAAGCCTTGGCATCGACGGATCTGAAAACGAGGCGCTTGCCATCAACGAAGTCTCCCTGCTGCGCGAAACGCGTCAGGCGGCGAAAATCCGCATCCTGATCGACGGGATCGAACGGATGGCGGAAATGATCTGTGACGGCGTCCTGGTCGCGACCCCGGCGGGTAGCACGGCATA
Organism: Alphaproteobacteria bacterium; assembly: GCA_040905865.1. Lineage (NCBI taxonomy): Bacteria > Pseudomonadati > Pseudomonadota > Alphaproteobacteria > Alphaproteobacteria bacterium. The sequence continues at coordinate 53,595 of JBBDQU010000053.1, read as the reverse complement.
CAACCTGTCGGCCCACGGGCCGATCGTGCCGATCGGTTCGGGCGTACTCGCACTCACACCGATCAGCGCCTTTCGGCCTCGCCGGTGGCGCGGCGCTCTGCTGCCGCACAATGCCATAATTCGCTTCGATGTGCTGGAACCGAAGAAAAGGCCGGTCAGCGCCGTGGCGGACGGCACCGAAATCCGGGACGTTGCTTCGGTCGAAGTCCGCGAAGCGGCGGAACTGGCCGTTTCGATCCTGTTCGACAAGGAACACGGCCTGGAGGAGCGTATCCTCAAGGAACAGTTCACGAGCTGACGTTTCGGGAACCGGGTCGCGTAAGCTGGTCGCGGGTATGGCGGCAAATCGCTTTGACGAGCCGGGTCATGTCGTTCTGAAGCACCGCGAAGCCGCCATTCCGCTCCAGACGACATTCATCCATATAAATCGCGCGGTTGATTTCAATCTGCAGGCCGTGCCGTCCGTTTGCCGGATCAGAATGCGCCCGGATTAGTTCCACGCCTTTATAGGGGTCGTTTATCCGGACATCGTAACCGTACCCCCGCAATGTTTCGGCCACGAATTGCGTAAAATCGGTCGAACAGGTGGACCCGTCGCGATCTCCCAGCACGAAATCCCCCCAGCCGGAAATCCCGCCCTGGGCGTATGGCATCACGGAGGTAGGCATCGAGTGGCAATTGATATGCCAGACTTCGCCGAACCGTTCATGGGTTTCGTCCAGTGTCCGCCGAAGCGTTTCATGATAGGGGCGCCAGTATATTTCGATCCGGTTCCGCATTTCCGACACTTCGAGCTTCCGGTCGTAGATCGGATGCCCGGGGGGGCAGATACGCCAAACAAGGCCATGACCCAGCCGGGTCTTTTCGCTGGGGCAGACCGATTCCGGCCAGGGGCCGGCCAGCAACGCCGCATCGATATCCTGCAATGAGCGGTTCGGATCGATATAGGAACGTGGAAACAGCGCCGTCTGCAGGCTGGCCCCGCAATCCGGCGCTGCCATGAACAATTCATCGACGAAACTGTCTTCCGCCTTGCGCATGATATTCATCGGCGTGACACAGCTGAAATCGGCGGGATACTCCGTCCCGCTATGCGGCGAATCGAGAACGACCGGCGCCGCGTTTCCATTCGGCTTTATCACCTGCAGTACGCCGGGAATTCTGGTATGCAACAAACGCGGCCTTCGCTGTTGTCCGAATCGCAGGCCATCAGAATGTATGATGGCCGCGGGACGTGCAACCACTGCAATTGGCTGTTTCCATGTTCTCCGGTGCTGGCGATCCGGCATCAGGCGGCTATACTGATCATCGGAGCATTAAAGGGATACGCACATATGGCGCAGCAGACGGTCGCCTCACCGGCCAGCCTCGCACTGATCGAAAAGCTCGTCAGTTTCGATACCACCAGCCGAGAGTCCAATCTTGAACTGATCGATTTTGTCAAAGGCTACCTTAAGGACCTTGGGGTCGAGAGCCTGCTCGTCTTTGACGCGGAAAACCGCAAGGCGAACCTCTACGCGACGCTCGGGCCCCAGGACCGGTCCGGCATCATGCTGTCCGGCCATACCGATGTCGTGCCGGTCGATGGCCAGGCCTGGACCACCGATCCTTTTACCGTTCTAAGTCATGCGGGAAAACTGTTCGGCCGCGGGACCAGCGACATGAAAAGCTTCATTGCCGTGGTCCTCGCCTTCGCGCCGGAAATCATCGCCCGCAAGCTGGAAACACCGATTCATCTGGCATTCTCCTACGATGAGGAAATCGGCTGCGTTGGCGTCCGCCGCCTCGTTGAAATGCTGCGCGACATGCCTGTCAAGCCGGCGATGTGCATCGTCGGCGAACCGACCGAGATGAAGGTTGTCATCGCGCACAAGGGCAAAAAGGCGTTTCGCGCCCATGTCCGCGGCGTGGAAAGCCATTCCTCGCTGGCGCCGAACGCCGTGAACGCCGTCGAATATGCGGCCGAGGCGGTTGCCTACCTGAAAGGCATGGCGCGGCGGATCGCGTCGAAAGGCCCCTTCGACGATGATTTCGATATCCGGCACACAACCGTCCATACAGGCGTCATGAACGGCGGCACGGCGCTGAACATCGTACCGAAGGAATGCAGTTTCGATTTCGAATTCCGCCATCTCCCCGCCGACGATCCGGATGCCCTGTTCGCCGAACTGAAAACCTATATCTCGGAAACCCTGGAACCCGAGATGCAGGCGATCGATCCGGGGACCGGCTTCAGTTTCGAGGCATTGAGCACGATCCCGTCGCTCGATGCCCGCGAGGACGAAGATGTCGTCACCTTTGTGAAATCGATTGCCGAGCGAAACGATCACGGCAAGGTCGCCTTCGGCACCGAAGCCGGGCTTTTCAGCAGACATGCCGGAATACCGACCGTGATCTGCGGGCCCGGCAGCATCAGCCAGGCCCACCGGCCGGACGAATATATCGAGCACGAACAGGTGGTCCTTTGCGAGACATTCATGAAGCGGCTCATCGACCGGCTGGATTCGAAGGTAGCGTAAAGAACAATGACGTTTCGTATCGAACTGGAAGCGCCGGATATCAGCGCCTACGCCAAGGGCAATACCGGCATACCCTATGTCACCACCTTTGACAGCGGCGCGCCCGGCCCGCATGTCATGGTCAACGCCGTAACCCATGGCAATGAAATTTGCGGCGCGATTACCCTGGATCGTCTGTTCCGGCAAGACCTGCGGCCGATACGCGGCAGGCTGACCCTCGGATTCGCCAATGTCGACGCGTATCTGCGGTTCAACCCGGCGCGGCCGACCGCCTCGCGTTACGTGAACGAGGATTTCAACCGACTCTGGTCGCCGGAAGTCCTGGACGGCCCCCGCCATTCCTCCGAACTTTCCCGCGCCCGTATTTACCGGCCGTTTATCGACACGGTCGATTTCCTCCTCGACCTCCACTCGATGCAGCAGCCAAGCCCGCCGCTGATGCTGGCGGGACCCCTGGAAAAAGGCAGGTTGCTCGCCGCCGGCGTCGGCGTACCGACGTATGTCGTTGCCGATAGCGGCCATGCCGCTGGCCGCCGGTTGCGCGACTACGGCAATTTCGGCGACCCGACCAGCCCCCGCAGCGCCCTGCTGGTCGAATGCGGCCAGCACTGGGAAGCCGCCAGCGCGGCGGTATCGCTGGAAACGACGTTGCGCTTCCTGCGTTACCTTGAGGTCATCGACCCGCAATTCGCCGAAGAACACGGCGTTTCCGTTACCCCGCCGGCGCAGAAATTCATCGAGGTCACCGATGCGGTGACGGCGAAATCGAATGACTTCCGGTTTGTCCGCCCCTATACGGGCGCGGAGGTCATAGCACAGGCAGGATCGGTCATCGCGTATGACGGCGAAACGGCCATCCGCACGCCCTATGACCAGTGCGTTCTGATCATGCCCTCGCTGCGACTCTACCCCGGACAGACCGCCGTCAGATTAGGCCGCCTTGTTTCCGCGCCGAATTAGATTTCCGCACCGTCCATTTCACGCAGCGCCGTTTTCAGGACCTTGCCGTAATTGTTCTTCGGCAGTTCCGTTACGAAGCGGTAGTCCTTCGGCCGCTTGAAACGGGCGATATTTTCCAGGCAGAAGGCATCCAGCGCGGCAGGCGCCACACCCTGTTCCGCCGCGACCACATAAGCGACCACGATTTCGCCCCAATCGGGGTCGTCGCGGCCGATAACGGATACTTCCGTTACATCCGGATGGCGCAGCAGCACTTCCTCGATTTCCCGGGGGTAGATATTGGTGCCGCCGGATATGATCATATCCTTCGACCGGTCCTTCAGGGTCAAAAACCCGTCCGCGTCAAAGGCGCCCATGTCCCCGGTATGCAGCCAGCCGCCCTTCAGCGCCGCCGCCGTCGCTTCGGGGTTGTCCCAGTAGCCGTTCATGACCGCATCGCCACGCACGAGGATTTCGCCGGTTTCGCCAGCGGGAAGAAAATTGTCGTCATCATCCGCGACACGCACCTCCACGATACTCTGCGCCGTGCCGACGGAGCCCAGGCGCTCCAGCCAGCGCGGATGGGTATTGTCCGCATGCATCTGGCGGGTCAGCGCCGTGATGGTCATCGGGCTTTCCCCCTGCCCGTACAGCTGCGCCAGCCTGGGGCCGAACCGCTCCAGCCCGGCGCGGCAGTCGGCGACATACATCGGTCCGCCGCCATAATGGATCTGTTTCAGGTTCGCCGTATCCAAATCCTCGGAATGATCGACCAGCCGCTTCAGCATCGTTGGCGCCGCGAAGAAAACCAGCCCCGGCCACTGCCCGATGATCCGGTAGATTTCCGCCGGGTCGAACCCGCCGCTTTCGGGCAGGACATGACAGGAGGCCTGGGTCACATGCGCCAGGCCATACAGGCCCGAACCGTGACTGATCGGCGCCGCATGCAGGATCGCGTCCCAGGGCTCCCCCTGATCCATATCGGCAAAGTAACAGAATATCGCCGCCAGCAGGTTGCGGTGGCTCAACTCCGCCCCTTTCGGTCGCCCTGTCGTCCCACTGGTATAGAACAGCCATGCGCCATCCCGCGGGGCACGCGTCACACAGGGGATCGCTGCCGACGATTGTATGCGCCTGAATTCCTCGCCGCCTACTTCGACGATCCGCTCCATCGGCGGCGTCATGACGGACGCCAACACGTCGACCAGGTCGCTCGTCGCGAAGCACAGGCGCGCCCCGCTATTGGCCATGATATAGGCGAATTCCCGGCTGTGCAGCTTGGCGTTGGTCGGCACGGCGATCAGGCCGGCATGCCAGCAGCCATACATCACTTCCATGTATTCGGGGCAGTTCTTCATGGCCAGCACGACCCGGTCTCCCGCCTTCAGGCCATAAGCGCCGCGCAGGGCGCCGGCAAGGCGGGCCGCCCGGTCCGCAAGCTGAGCATAGGTCAGCAGTACCGTTCCGCCAGTCGCGACGGCGGGCCGCTCGCCGCGCGCCGCGCCCGCGCGGACCAGATGATTGGCAATATTCATCAATACTCCCCATGTATCCGGATATGTGAATCTTGCCGACAGGGAACCGCCGTGGCAAGGTCCGCCTTGCCCACCCTGAAGGGCCCGGTTTTCATGACGCCTGGAGGGCACACGCTGCAACCACCTGTATTCAATCCGAAGGCGCCGATTCTGAATACGGCCCCGGTGGTTCGCTGGCTCGTCGCATCCTGTGTTCTCGTGCAGGTATTGATGGTCGCCCTGCCCGACATGCTGCTTTATGAGATGATCGACCGGTTCGCCTTTCTGTCCGCGCGTTACACCTTTCCCGGCGTCTGGCGGCTTGACCCGCTTGCCTATGTCGCAGCGCCGATAACCTATATGTTCCTGCATGGCGGCCTGACGCATCTGCTTATAAACATGGCCATGCTGCTGGCATTCGGCACCGTTGTTGCGCGCCGCATGACCGCACTGTCATTCGTGCTGCTGTATGCCGTTTGCGGCGTCGCCGGGGCGGCATTCTGGCTGTACATGCATCCGGCCTCGACGGACCCGCTGCTCGGCGCGTCAGGGGCCATTTCCGGAATGGTCGGCGCCGTCGGCCGGATCAGCCTGAACCGGTCCGACACGTATGACATGCCTTTCCGCAACCGGGGTACGGCGCTTGCCTTCGTGGTTGTGTGGCTGGTCCTGAATTTTGTCTTTGGAATCATTGGCGGCGCTGTTTTCGGAATCGACGCGGAAATCGCCTGGGAGGCCCATCTCGGCGGCTTTGTCGCCGGATTTGCGCTCATTACACTGTTTGCCAGACCAACACATGCGAATTGGCGCACCTGACCATTCGGCATATATAGTGAGGCCAGACGCGAGCGACGCGTGAAGGAGACATGCCGATGAACACAATTGAAGCGCTGATGACCCGGACATCCATTCCGCCCAAACTGCTGACGGAGCCCGGACCGGATGATGCGCAACTGCACGAATTCCTCGCTGCGGGCATGCGGGCGCCGGATCATGGCGCGATCCAGCCCTGGCGCTTCCACATCGTTCGCGGGTCGGCACGGGCGCGTCTCGGGGAACTTTTCGTCCAGGCGTTACTGGCGCGCGACCCCGCCGCACCGGCGGATGCGGTGGAAAAGGAACGCCTGAGGCCGAGTTACGCGCCGGTCGCCATCGTGATCTGCGCCAAAATTTCCGATGCGAACCCCAATGTGCCTCCAGTCGAACAGATAGTCGCGACTGGCGCCGCCACGCAGAATATCCTGAATGCCGCCCATGCCGGCGGATTCGGCGCGTTCCTCGCGACCGGCAAAAACGCCCGGGATCCGATCGTCAAGCGCGCCTTCAATCTGGGCGACCGGGACGAAATCATAGGATTCCTGTATATCGGCACGCCGCGCACGCCGCAAAGTGTGAAACCGCGCCCGGATCCGATGGTATTCACCTCCGAGTGGACAGGGTTACCCGCGGCAGCCGAATAGGCCGGGTTCAGTTCACGCAGTCGAAAAGGCTGACATTGGTTTCGACCAGATAGTCCGACTGTTTTGGCGCCTTCTGCGCCAGCACAGCCTTCCTGCCGAACTGGGCGCAATGCCGGTCCGCCTGCCATTGCGCCCCACCGGCATGCGCGGCGCTGTGCTGAATGACGACGCCCGTCTTGTCGCCCTGTTGCGTCGAACAGGCAGCGGGCACAGCCAGTAGCGGAAACGTCAATAACAACCGGAAAACCATCAGTCTACTCGTTTTCAAGGGTCCAGAGCTCCACGACGCTACCGACAATCAGATCGGCAATCGCCTTGCGAAATTCAAGGTAATGCGGGTACTCCCGGTGCGCCTTCACCGCCGCCGCATCCGTGTAGATTTCATACAGCAGGACCTTTCCGGGCTCCTCGTCCCGGCGCAGCACGTCAAAATGCAGGCATCCCGGCTCTTTTTCCAGGCTGTTTTTGGCCTGCTCCAGGATGATCGCCATGAATTCATCCATCCTGCCCGGCTTGATTTCAAATTTCGGAACCAGTGCTACCCTGCTCATACCGTGTCTCTCTTATGATGTTCTGTCTGCCGCCCATCATTCAGACCGGTAGCGGGTTTGCAAGTATCCTGACATGCGCCGCTTAACCCAGCGCCGTCTCCGCAGCGACATATTTCAGGCCAAGGTCACGGGCGACAGCCTCATAGGTGACCGCCCCGCGGTGAATGTTCAACCCGTTGCGCAGATGGGGATCGCGCCGCATCGCGTCCCGGTATCCCCGTTCCGCGATTTCCAGGGCAAAGGGCAGGGTTGCGTTATTGAGCGCAAAGGTCGAGGTACGCGCCACCGCACCGGGCATGTTGGTGACGCAGTAATGCACCACGTCATGCACCAGAAAGGTGGGCGCGTCATGCGACGTCGGGCGCGACGTCGCGAAACAGCCGCCCTGGTCGATGGCGATATCGACCATCACCGAGCCGGGCCGCATAGCGCGCACCATGTCCTCGGTCACCAGTTTCGGCGCCGCCGCGCCCGGTACAAGGACCGCCCCGATAACCAGGTCCGCATCCATCACATGGGATTCAATGGCGTCCACGGTTGAATACTGCGTGTTGAGCTGCCCGCCGAAGCGCATGTCGAGTTCCGCCAGCCGTTCCAGCGACTTGTCCAGCACCGTGACCTTCGCTTCCATGCCCATTGCCATGCGCGCGGCATTGATGCCGGATACGCCGCCGCCGATAATCAGTACCTTGGCCGCCGCGACACCGGGCACGCCGCCCAGCAGGATCCCGCCCCCGCCCTGCCGGCGCTCCAGATTATGGGCGCCCACCTGGATCGACATGCGGCCCGCGACTTCGCTCATCGGCGCGAGCAACGGCAGGTGACCATGCCGGTTCGTCACCGTTTCGTAGGCGATGCCGATACAGCCGGAATTCAACATGCCTTCTGTCAAAGCCTTGTCCGCCGCAAGATGCAGGTAGGTGAACAGCACCTGTCCGTCCCGCAGCATGGCGATTTCTTCGGGCTGCGGTTCCTTGACCTTGACCAGCATGTCAACGGTCGCGAACACTTCCGCCGCCGTATCCACCACCGTAGCCCCGGCCGCCCGATAGATTTCATCGCTGAAACCGATGCCGCTTCCAGCCTGTGTTTCCACGATAACGTCATGCCCGTGATGAACGAATTCCCGGACGCTGCCCGGCACCAGCCCGACCCGGGCTTCCTGCTTCTTGATTTCCTTCGGAACGCCGACGCGCATGATCTACCCCTCCCCATTTGCCGTGTGCACCTGAATTTGGTCCGGAGTCCGCCAATTTCCAAGCGCTTCCGCCAGCCGCCTGAACAATGCATCACGGGATTCGCCCCATTCCTGCCGCAACAGGCGCATATTCCCATACCATGGCGATGTATCGCCCGCGCCACCCCAGCGCCAGTCCGGGTTCGGCGGCAGGACCACCCATACATCGCGCCCCATTGCGCCGGCCAGGTGTGCAACGGAGGTATCGACACTTATCACCAGATCCAGCGCCGCAACCGCCGCCGCCGTTTCCGAGAAATTGCGGAACGGTCGGTCCGGCCACCGCAGTATCATCCCGTCCGGCGGGTCGTCATCCGCGGCGACCCCCATCTGCAGGGCGAAGAACTCCGTATCCGAACCGGCCGCCGGAACCAGCGGCGCAAAGGCCGCCAGCGGATGGCTGCGGTTCCGGTCGTTGGCGTGATCGGGGTTCCCCGCCCAGACAAGGCCGATGCGGCGGACGGCCCTGTCGACCGATTTCGAAACCGACGGCGCCCGGAGATACGGCATTGCTTCCGGTTCTTCCGCCAGCAACAGCGGCAGGCTCATCAGCGGCGCGTGAACGTCATACGCTACCGCGTCGCCCGGTCGAACCGTTGCCGAAACGCCGTCAACGCCGGAAAACAGCGCGGACAGGGAGTCCGGACATTCGACTATGACCCGCGCGCCCCGCGCAGCCACCTGCGGCGCGTAGCGGATGAACTGAATGGCATCGCCAAATCCCTGCTCGACCCAAATCAGGATTGTCCGGCCGTCGATATCGCCGCCGGTCCAGTAACGGTCCGCCATGCGCTGTCTGAATCGCGGATGCCGCAGGCGCCATTCATGTTCGCGCCAGCCACGCGCAAAATCACCGGCGGCCAGCCAGATATGGGCGCGATTGACATGTGCGTCGATCAGCGAAGGATCGCGCGCCAGCGCCTTTTCGAACGCCGTTAGTGCGGCTTCCGGATCGCCGGATTCGCGCAGCGCCACGCCCAGGCTGTTCCAGTAGTTCGGGTTGGCGCCTTCCGTGGCGCAGGCGGCCCTGAGCAGCCTGATCGCCTCGTCATATTCACCCAGCCACACCAGGATACGGCCCAGGTTGTTTTGCGCGGCAGGATAGTCGGGCCTGATCGCCAGGGCCCGACGCAACGGTCCGACCGCTTCCGCGTAGCAACGCCTGTCGCCCAGTGTCAGACCGTAATTATTCTGTGCGTCGGCGTCGTCGGGGTCGATTGCGATGGCGCGCTCAAACGCGCGCAACGCACCCTCCTGTTCGCCAAGGCCGCGCAACGCCAATCCCAGACTGTTGTGGTAATTCGCAACTCCGGGGTTCAGCCGCAATGCCTGTTTTATCAATTCCGCCGCCAGCGCGTTTTCGCCTCGCTGATGCAGGGTAAGGCCCAGCAGGTGGCAGGCGTCGGGATGTTCGGGATTTCGGTCGAGGATACGCCGGTATCCGGCCGCCGCCGCCTCCAGCCGCCCGGCGCGGTGTTCCGCAAGCGCCCGGTCGAATTCCGTCACGGACTCAGCCGCGCGTTGGCGGGCGAATGCCAGTCAGGACGTAAAAGGCGCCATCCGGCACCGTCCCCGGGATCGGTCTGCGGCCGCCGAAGGCAATCTCTTCCTCGGTCCGTTTGCGGATCACGAACTCTATGCCGGATTCGGCAATGGGCGTCAGCGTCTGATCAAACCGGGGCAGTCCGTAGCGATAGGTCGAATTGAGCAATTGTACCTTCTGGACATCCGCTTGTGCGCCCAGCGAGGCAATCAGTTCGAACAGGTTCCGCGACCGGTTGCTCCAGGATTCGGTCTTGTGGATGGTAAACGTCCATTTATGGTCGCTATTGAAGGTACTGGGAAACTGGCCCTGCTCATACAGGTCTTCATCCGGTACCGTGCCGATCAGATGCCCGCCCGGCTTCAGCACCCGCATCCAGTTGCGCAACCCTTCTTCGGGATCGCGCAGATGTTCCAGACAATGACTTGAATGTACAAAATCATATTGCGCATCGGCCACCCCTTCCAGCGCCTGGCCGTCGCCGTCCTTCAGGTCCCACACGCGCACGCCGCGCATCAACGGAAACAGTTCGACATACAAGGCCAGAGGGTCCGGCCCGCCGCCGATATCTATACCGTCACCCCGGAAATACCGGTTGATGAAATTGGGTTCGGCCAGCCGCCGCATGATCGATTTGCTGCATTCCTTCATGCTATCAGCCCCGCATTTACAATATGCGGCAGAACATAGCACAAGATGTGCCTCGTCAGGAACGAAACAGGCGGCGCTACGTCGCCGTTCAAACCGGCTATAGGTCGGTTTGCTGTCGAAGCAGCGCAGCGACGTCGGCCGCCGGCAATGGCCGGGAGAAGAAATAGCCCTGGCCGTATTCGCAATCGAGATCGCGCAACAGGTCGAGATGGCTTTCGGTTTCGATGCCTTCGCCGACGACGTCCATGCCCAGCGTATGCGCCAGCAGAATGATCATGCGCACCAGTTCCAGGTCGCGCTTGTCCGTATCGATGGGCGCGACAAAGGAACGGTCCATCTTCAGCGTATCGATCGGGAACCGGCGCAAATAGCTGAGCGAGGAGTAACCCGTCCCGAAATCGTCGAGCGACAGCGTGATGCCGAGCTTCTTGATTCTGTCGAGGGTCTGCGCGGCCAGTTCCGGATTCGACATGATCAGGGATTCGGTGATTTCAACCTTGAGACTGGCCGGCGGTATTTTGGTCTTTTCCAGGACGTCGCCCAGCAACTCGACGATATTATCCTCGGCCAGATGCCGCGCCGAAAGGTTGACGCTGATATCAAGGGCGTCGGAAATGCCGAATTGCTGCTGCCATTCCACGGTCTGCGCGCAGGCCATCAGGAGCATCTGTTCGCCCAAGGGTACGATCAGGCCGGTTTCTTCGGCCACGCCAATGAACTCCGCCGGCGGAATGACGCCGTGGGTCGGGTGGATCAGTCGGCTGAGCGCTTCAAATCCCTTGATCTTTCGTGTCTTCAAGTCGACGATCGGCTGGTAGTACACATGTATCCAGCCTTCCTCCAGCCCCTGACGAAGGCTGGTTTCGACCTGCAACTGGTCGAATTCGCGGCGGTGGCGAGACTCCTCGAATACCTCGAACCCGGTCTTGCCCTCCTTCTTGGCCCGGTACATCGCCAGATCGGCATCGCGCAGCATGTCGCTGGCGCGCGTGTAACTGGAGTCGCCGGGTACGATGCCGAAGCTGGCCGAAACATATACGTCCTTGCCGAGAAGTTCGAACGGCTTGGCAATGACTTCCTGCAGCCGTTTGACATAGCCCTTGATGTCCACGAGCGTATCGGGATTTTCCATCAGGATCGCGAACTCATCGCCACCCAGCCGCGCAAGCGTATTACCGGTGCCGATTTCAGCCTCCATGCGCCGCGACAGGGACACCAGCAATTCGTCGCCCACGACATGGCCGAGGCTTTCATTCACAAGCATGAACCGGTCGATATCCAGGATCGCAAGCGCGAAATTCAGGTCGTCATTGCGTTCCATTCGCGACAGGGCCTGGCCCAGCCGGTCCAGCATCAGGGCGCGGTTCGGCAGACTGGTCAACGGGTCATGCAATGCCCCGTGCATCAAACGCTCTTCGGCAAGCTTGCGGTCGGTAATGTCCGACTGAGAGCCGGCCATCCTGTATACCTTGCCGTCCGCCTGTCGCACGGCAAGCCCCCGCGCCTGCATCCAGCGATATTCGCCATTTGCATGGCGCATACGAAACTCGTGCTCGAACTGGCTGCTCGTACCGTCAAGATGGGCGTCGAAACCTTCGCAGAACGCCACGACATCGTCGGGATGAATACGGCTCAGCCATTCTTCCGGACTGTTTTTCAAGTCGTTTTCCTCAAGTCCGAGCATCGAGCGCCAGCGGGGCGACAGGTAGATCGTTCCATCATCCAGATTCCAGTCCCACAAGCCGTCATTCGCGCCGAGCGCCGCCAGGGCGTAACGTTCCTCGCTTTCCCGGATGTCGGTTTTCGAGCCCTGCCCGGATGAAGTATCGACGATCGTCGCAAAATATTTCTGTTCGCCACCCTGTTTGAAGGAGGTCATCATCAGCCGGACATCAAAATTGCTGCCATCCTTACGTCGGCCGACTGCTTCGGTCTTTTTCAGCGACGCCATCCGGACAATCCCGAGTTCCGGAATCAGCGTTTCGATGTTCCGGTCGACGATCTGGTCGCCGGAAAATCCGAATAGTTCGAGGCCCGCCCGATTGATACTTTCGATTTGCCCCTTGGTATTGACCGTAACGACGCCATCGGAAATAGAGTCGAGTATCCCGCTCAACAGGCGTTCCTGTTCTTCCAGAATATGACGGCGGGAAACATCGAAGGCCACGACTGTCACACTTGGGACTGCATCCGGTGCCGGCAGGAACTGAAACCCGAGTGTATTGCCGTTAATTTCCGCGGTTTCATTTACAGCGCCCCCTGAACAGGCGCGTGTCAGGGCCCGGCGCAGATTGGCGTGGGCAACAAACAGATGATCGAAGGACATCCCGGTTATAGTCGCCGGATTGGCGCCAATCCTTGCAATGGCGCCGCCCCCGAACCGTCTGACAATACGATTCTTGTCAAGTACCAGAAAGGCCACCGGCGCAGCATCCGTCACGGCCGAGAGAATTACTTCCGGTGACGGCAATTGCTGAATTACCTGCCGCACCTGCTTATCTTGCCATGCCAATTCAGTCACTCGGTTCTCGTCCTGAAGCGAAACTTTATCGCCCTTACGCACGGTCGCTGCCTGCAAATTCCTGCGACGTTAGCCGCGAACTCTTAATGAACTATGAATGCAGGCCTGCCGAGGACGGCATGGCAGCTGCCGGCGGCTTCTGCTAACCTTATGATTATGTACCGATAACGTTCGTCTTTCGGCGAATTCTGGCGTCCTCGTAGCCCTGCCGTCGCCCGTTGTGACGTCGTGGTTCAGACATACCCCGATACCCGAAATCGCGAAAATACCGGTCGCCAGTTGTGTCGATATCGCCATCCGGAACGCTCACGCCGGCGCCGAACCGGGGTTGCCGACTTCACCTTGTAGACACGGCAGCGCGCCAGCCTGACCGTCATGCCGGCATGGCGCGCCGGATTATCGGGACAATGGCGATCATCTTGCCGATCGGCCCCTCGATGAAGGTTCGAAGCGCCTGCGCGATGGCCTGCTGCGTTGTCGCATCGGGAACGCTGGCCGGACTGGCGAGTCCGCCCGCAAGTATCGCGCCGCGCCGGATCCCTTCGGCAATGACACACTGAATTACCGGTTCAATCCGGCCGTCGGCTTCGACCGGCGCAATAAGTGTCCGGATCAGGCCAAGACAGGGCGGCCAGTTCGCCAGATGCCGATACATGCTCGCCAGAATTTCCGTCCGCCCGCCAACCGAATTCAGGGCAAGCACCACATCGCGGACATGAGGCCGCATGTCGTCGAGCCCCGGCAACGGCGGCATGGCGCCGTCGATTGCCGCACGGACGGTCCCGGTCACAACCGCCGGACGGGACGCCGAGGCGGCGCCTTCTATCCGGGCAAGCAGGGCACTGAGAGCCACCATGTTCATTGCATTGCTGCGCTCATAGGATTGCAGCACCATCATGATCTGCGCGATGTCGCTGTCGCGCAGGCCAGCGCAAAGAAGTACGGAACGCGACATGCCGGGCAGCGCCGGCAGGGTCAGATCATTGCGCAGTCTGTCCGCTTCGGCGTCGATCAAACCCGACTCGTAAAGCGGTTTAAGCGCTTCCCATGCCCAGCCCAACGCGCCTGGCAGCACCGCGATATGGCGCCATATCAGGTTCACGACAGGGACCCCCTGGGTGGCCCGGATATCCGCATACAGCGCCGCAATATCGCCCGTCGCCCCGGCCTCGGAGATTGTTGCAACAGGATCGCCCGAACTACCAGCCATGCCCCGATTCCTTCCGTCGTTTCCGTGTTCGGGTCGATACTGCTTGCCGCGAGGCGATGCGACAAGCGCTTTCGGTCCCCACGCCCCCGTGTTAAAGGAGTGACCGCCTCCCGCCATGCATGGAGTGAAAGTACCGGATATGGCAGACGCCGCGCCGATCCTCATAATCGAAGACGACCGCAATATCGCGGACCTTGTCCGGCGCTATCTCAACCGTTCCGGCTACGATACGCTTGTCGCCCATGACGGCAATGAAGGTCTTTGGCTCGCCACCAGCCGAGGTCCGCGTCTCGTCATCCTCGACGTGATGCTGCCGGGGATCGACGGCTGGGAGATCTGTCGGGCGCTGCGCCGGGAATCGAATGTTCCGATCCTGATGCTGACGGCGCGGGCGGAGGAAATGGACCGGGTTGTCGGGCTGTCGATGGGGGCCGACGACTATGTCGTGAAGCCGTTCAGTCCCCGCGAACTGACCGAACGGGTCAAGGCTATCCTGCGCCGGACGGGTGAACAGACCGTCCCGGCCGGATCGAAAATATTGCGGCATGGCGCGCTGACGCTCGATCCGGAAAAACGGACCGTCGCCATGGACGGCACGGCGGTGGCGCTGACGCCGTCGGAATATACCCTGTTGTTCACGCTGATGAAGTCGCCGGGCCGGGCCTATTCGCGCAGCGACCTGCTCGGCAGTCTCTACGAGCACGGTGAATCCGTCGTTGACCGGGTTGTCGACGTCCATATCGGCAAGTTGCGCCGCAAGATCGAGCCCGATGCATCGCAACCGCGTTATGTGGAAACCGTCCATGGCATCGGTTACCGCTTCGCCGACCGGAAAATCGGCCGATGAAGCAGCGCCTGTTATGGAAACTGCTCGCCATAAACCTGCCGATCATCTGTGTCGTGATCGCGGTGCTGTGGATGGCAATCGACCTGCTCGCCGCCGACTATTTCACCATGCTGATGAAGCAGTACAATATCGAACCCGAGGACACGCATCAGATGTTCCTCGACGCGGTCCATCGCTACTTCATCAAGGCGGCGGTGATCGGCCTTGTGCTTGCCTTTATTCTCAGTGCGCTGCTGACCCGGCGGGTGCTGAAGCCGTTCTCCGAAATGGCCGAGGCAACCCGGCGTCTTGCCGCCGGCGACTACACCGCACGCACGCCGATTGGCCCGTCCGACGAAATCGGCGAACTGGCCGCCGCATTCAACCAGATGGCCGACAGCCTGGAAAAGCTCGAAGGACTGCGGCGCACGATGGTTGCCGACTTCGCCCATGAACTGCGCACGCCACTGACCAATATCCGGGGCTATCTGGAGGCGCTCGCCGATGGCGTCGTGACGCCGTCAAAGGAAACCTACGATATTCTGCAGGACGAGATCATGCGGCTGGTCCGTCTGGTGCAGGACCTGAACCAGTTGACCCACGCCGATGCGGCGCGCGCCTATATTCGTCGTGAACCCATAGACCTGGCGGAATTCATTGACCGTGTCCTGACGCTCAACCGGCACGAATTCAGCGCCCGGAATATTACCGTCGACGTCGATCTGGACAGGGATGCGCGACACATGAACGGTGACCGGGATAAGGTTCTTCAGGTGCTTAGCAACCTGGTGCAGAACGCCTCGCAATACACGCCCGACGGCGGCCATTTCCATGTTGGAACAACGCACGAAAACGGGTCGGTACAGCTGCGCTTCACCAATACCTGCAACGGCATTTCCGAAGCCGACCTGCCGGCGATCTTCGAACGCTTCCACCGGCTTGATCCCTCCCGGTCCCGCGATACCGGCGGCGCCGGCATCGGCCTGTCCATCGTCAGGCAACTCACCGAAGCCCATGGCGGAAAGGCCTCGGTGGCCGTGAACGAAACGGAAATTACCTTCACAGTCGCTATTCCGGACAACGGTCCCTCAACCGGACCCAAATCTTTACAAAATCTTTAATGTTTCTTTATTTGCGCCTTACATCCCTGCGCCATCTTTAACCTTGCGGCCGCCTTGAAACAGTTGCGGCCCGACGTCAACCGGTACGGCATTCCGCCGGCAGGTCAATGTTAAGGAGAGGCACATGTCCACCAAGACAAATCTTCGTTTCAAACGTTCCATGGCGGCGGTCGGCGCGGCGGCGGTTCTGGCCAGTGCAGCGGCGCTTCCCGCAGCGGCAGCCCAGCCCGGTACCGCCCCGGTGCAACTCGCCGCCTGCAATCCCTGTTCCGCCAAAAAGGGATGCAATCCCTGCGCCGCGAAGAAGGGCTGCAATCCCTGTAGCGCGAAGAACCCCTGCGCCGCAAAGGGCTGCAATCCCTGCGCCGCAAAAAAAGGCTGCAATCCCTGCGCGGCCAGGAAGTAACCATTTTCGGGGAGCGTCTTTTTTCCGGGACTCGAATTGGCGCACCATAATCGGGAACCCAACAGGGAGAACCTGACATGAAAAAGGGCGTATTATTCGCCATCGCAGCGCTTCTCGCCGCTGCGATGGCCGCCCCGGCAAATGCGGCCACGGGGAAGCGTGTATCGATCACCGGCGAGGTCATCGACAGCTGGTGTTACATTACGGAAATCATGTTCGCGGAAGGCACGGCGCATCATCAATGCGCGCTGTGGTGTGCGGCCGGCGGCATACCGGTCGGAGTCCTGGGGGAGGACGGCCAAGTCTATATGGTGCTGAAGCTCGAAGGGAACGCGACGAGCGTCGCCAATCCGGCAATCCTGAAAATCCAGACCCACAAGGTGACGGTTGATGGCGATGTCTACGAACGCGACGGGATCCGCTATCTGGTCGTCAACAAGGTTGTGGACGATTCCGGCATCGTAAAAGAGACCCATGAAGAATACGGCATCCAGCCTTTCGGGAACTGACGCCATGACATACAGAACATTGCTGACGGCTCTTGCGGTCGCCTTCGTACTGAACGGACAGGTACAGGCCGCCGAGGAATGGGGACTGCCTAACGAAAAAATCACGCGCTTCGAGGCCAAGGTGGTCGACATCCTGTGCGAATTGACCGGCGACTGCCCGAAAGCCTGCGGCGAAGGCAAGCGCCAGCTTGGCCTGCTGGACAGCACCGGCAAGTTGGTTCTGCCGTCGAAAAACTCGGTAATCTTTGCCGGCGCCGCCGCGGAACTGATCGATTTCTGCAATGCAACGGTCATCGCGGATGGACTGCTGACCACCAATAGGGGCCATACGATTTTTGCACTGCAGTTCGTGCGCAAGGCGCCGGACGGCCCCTGGCGCCGCGCGAACCGGTTTCTGCCAAAATGGGCCGCTGAGAATGGCATCGGTCCCAAAAGCGATATGGTCGAGGAATGGTATCTGCACGACCCGAGAATCAAAGCGGAACTTGCGGCGAACGGCAAGCTGGGCCTCGGCCTGGCGGCGGACAAGGCGTATGAGGCGAAACAATAGGCCATGAAACTTCGACATGCCCTCCTTGCAGCCGGCTTTCTGCTTTCCGCCGAACCGGCGGCAACGCATGATCCTTCGCTGCATGCTCCGGCGACCGCCAAGGTAACGGCACAGACCGGCCTCGCAGCGAAACCTCCGGGCGCCATGCCATTCGACAACATCGGCGGCCCGTTCACTCTGACGGACCATCACGGCACGCAGCGAACCGATGCGGATTTTCATGGCTCTTTCCTGCTGGTCTTTTTCGGTTATGCCGATTGCCAGTCAATCTGCCCGGTTGGCCTGCAACACATGACGGCCGCGCTGGATGCGCTGGGCGCGTCCGCTGGCAGGGTGCAACCCGTCCTGATCACGGTGGATCCGGAAAACGACACGCCTGGAGCATTGGCCCAACAGATGCCAAAGGTGCATCCAAGACTGCTCGGCCTGACGGGAACGCCGAAGCAGGTTCAAAAAACGATGCAGGCCTATCAGGTCGAATCCTCTCAGGTTTCCCGGGACGGCGACGGCAACCCGATCTACGCGCATGGCTCTTTCATTTACCTGATGCGACCGGACGGAAAATTTGCGACCCTGATACCGCCCGTTCTGGGCGCGGACCAGATGGCCGAAATACTGCGGCGCCATATTAACTGAACCGGCTTCCCGGGCGCCGCAACACAGGAGGCACATGATGCTGATCAAGATACCGCGCGGCTGGACGAAACCTGAATCGACCGCGACGCCTGAAGACCTGTTCCAGGGCCGGCGCAACCTGGCTAAAGGCATTGCCGCCGGTTCGATCATGGCGGCGATTTCGCCGCTGATAGCCGGATGTGACGAGACGCCGTCGATCGTGACGCGCAAGCCGCCGGAACCGGATCCCAGCGCACCGCTATACCCTGTTGCGCGCAATCCGGCCTATACGCTGGACCGTCCGATCACCGAAGAACGGCTGGTCACGACCTACAACAATTATTACGAATTCGGCTCGTCCAAATCGGTGTGGGACAAGGCGCAGGCGCTTCCCCTGCGGCCTTGGACGCTGACGCTCGACGGGATGGTCGAAAAGCCCGTAACCATCGGCGTCGACGAACTGCTGGCGAAGATGCCGCTGGACGAAAGGCTGTACCGGCATCGTTGCGTCGAGGCCTGGTCGATGGACGTACCGTGGAGCGGCTTTCCCCTGAAGGCGCTGGTCGACATGGCGCAGCCGCTCTCCTCCGCCAAATATCTGAAATTCACCAGTTTCGAAAATCCCAAGGTGGCGCCGGGACAGAAGTCCTCCTGGTATCCCTGGCCCTATACCGAGGGATTGACCATTGAGGAAGCGACCAACGAACTGGCCTATATGGCGACCGGCGCCTATGGCAAGCCAATGCTGAAACAGAACGGCACGCCGTTCCGCCTGACCCTGCCCTGGAAATACGGCTTCAAATCAGCCAAGGGCATTGTCCGCATCGAATTTACCGACAAGCGGCCCGTAACCTTCTGGCAGGGGATACAGTCGCGCGAATACGGATTCTGGGCCAATGTGAACCCGCAGGTATCGCATCCGCGCTGGAGCCAGGCAACGGAGCGCGTCCTCGGCCTCGATGACCGCGTTCCGACCCGGCTTTATAACGGCTATGAGGAATTCGTTGCCGGCCTTTACAGCGGCATGACAAACGAAAAACTTTTTATGTAGTTTACCGCCGTCCGGGTCGTTCCGCCGATGTGTCCTGCTGTACGTGACAGAGAATGTGGTCCGGCTGGCTGTCCTCGCCGAATGGCAGGGCAACCAGCGTAAATCCGATTCTGCCGTCGGCGGTATCGAAATGGGAATCCTCCTGTACCGGCGCGCCGGCCGCCAGGGCCTTGTTGGCCAGGCGGATCATCCATCGTGACAGCATTGCCGTAAATTCCGGGCTGCCCGACAGGCCGGTATCGCGCCCGTCCCTGTTGGCGCGTAACGCGGTTGCAAAAGTTGAGTCCGGCTGAAACCGGCCGGGCAGATTTCCACAGCGGAACAGCACAAGATTTGGCCAGCGCGACGCCAGTTCAGACGCCGTCAACTGCGAGCGCGATGGCATCGGGCAGGATTGCCGAAGCCCGTTCCACCACTTCACGACATCCGCCGGTCCCGATGGCCGGGGCGTGACATCGCGCATTTCCAGCCCGGTTACCGGTTCGATTCCATCGAAATCCGACAGGACCTCCGGCGCCGCCGGCATCGCCGCAAGCATCGCCGTGATATCCCCATCTTTCCCACGAGACGAAAGGGATGGCCGTCGCAACCCCATATCGGAAAGCGACGCGGCTTCCTGACCGCAGGCGGTGTCCGGTTTCATCTCCGGCTCACCCGGCATTGCCGCACCGTTTTCCGCGACATGGCGCCGTAGGATCCAGTGCGCCGGACATCAGGCAAGCGCATTGGCCATCGCGGATATCGACGGCGGCATTGGCCAGATAATCGTCAAGCGCCGTCATGAGCAGGGCCTGGCTGCTAAGCCGAAGATGCGCCGCCGCCAGCTTCAGGCGAAGGTGCTGCTCTGCGTCCAGTCGCAGCGACAGCTTGATACGCTCCTGCGCCGCCCCCTTAACTGCCTTGGGGACCGGTTGGGGTGTGACTCTGGACCCGTTTCTGTATGCACCCGTACCAGCCTGCTGCGGTTTCGCCGATTCGCCACGCGGCGACAACGCCGGGCGCATCGACGGCCGCGCGGTGGCGAGCGCCTCTACGGCAAAGTCGTCCATCAGGGAGGCAACGGAATTGCTGGGCGCGGCGGCGCCCTTGCTGGACAGCAGGGTGCCCGTCAGCGGGGCAATGGCTTCATATCCGCTCATCGAACCGTCTCCCCTTCAAGATGGCGGTCCCCGGTAACGGACCGAATCCCATAGGAAGCCGGCGGCGACGCAACCCGTTGCAGGATATTCTGGCGCATCGTCATATCGTCGCGGATCAGCCGGCTTTCCATATACATCCAGAGGTTTTCGATTTCCGCCGCCGACCGGGATTTGCGGGGAAGCTCCATTACCGTCCGTCCGTCGATCATGCTTGACGCAAAATCCGTGCGCTGATGGATGATCGACGGCGCCAGCGTGCCATGCTGTGACAGTGCGATGACGGCCTGGGAGGTAATGCGCGCCCGCGGCGTCGCGCCATTGATCACAAAAATCATCGGCTTGCCCATGCGTTCCGCCAGTTCGATTGTGGCGCCCGCGGCCCGCAGGTCATGGGGGCTTGGCCGGGTCGGGATCACGACCAGATCGGATACCTTGATCACATGGGCAATCGTCAGGGTGATCGCCGGCGGCGTATCGACGATCAGCAGGCGTATGCCCAGACGTTTCATGCGTTCGATATCGCGCGGCAGTTGCGCAATGATTGTCCGCGCGAAAACCGGGGTTTCCGCCTTGCGTTCGTTCCACCAGTCCGAAAGGCTGCCCTGGGGATCCGTATCGACCAATGCAATCGGGCCGAATCCGGCGCGTTCCGCCTGCACCGCAAGATGCCCTGCCAGGGTTGTCTTGCCGGACCCTCCCTTACGGGATGCTACTGCCATCACCAACATTGTCTGTGTCTCCTCGTCGTCACAGCTTGCCGCAAAACGCGTCAAACCGGTCGGCGCACAATCAACCGACAAGTCACGGCGCGAACCAAACCACGAATGATCCGGCCCCGGCCAATAAACTTGGAGTATCGTTTATCTTTATTGATAATCAATAATTTTTTATTTAATATTAATTGATATTTTTTGTCATATTATTTTATTTTACTTTATTTAAAATTTTAATTACTTTATGAAATCCACACCCCATACGAATTCCGGACAGGAAACGAAAAAAGGCCGCCGCACATATCCGGTGCGGCGGCCTTTCCGACGGGATCGGGTATGTTATCGGGCGCGCATCTTCGGATCCAGCACGTCGCGCAGGGCGTCGCCGTAGAGGTTGAAGGCAAAAACCGCCAGAGTGATGGCCAGGCCCGGGAAAATCGCAACCCAGGGCGCACTTTCGGCATATTCTTCCGCACCGCCCTGAAGCATGAGTCCCCAGGCCGCCTCGGGTTCCTGTACGCCGAGACCGAGATAGGACAGCGAGGCTTCCAGCAGGATCGCCTGGCCGACAAAGGCGGTGATCATGATCAGAAAGGGCGCCATGACGTTCGGCACCATGTGCCGCAGGATGATCCGGGTATCCGAAAAGCCGCAGGCGCGCGCCGCGTCCACATAGGGAATTTCCCGGATCGCCAGCGCATTCGAGCGCACAACGCGGGCGCATTGCGGGATAAACGGAATGGTAATGGCGACAATTACATTTTCGGTCCCCGTTCCCAGCACCGCGACCACGGCGAGGGCCAGGATGATCAGCGGAAACGCCAGGAAGACATCCATGACACGCTGGAAAATAAGGTCGAAATATCCGCCGAAATAGGCGCTGGCGACACCCAGCACGAGCCCGATGAAAGAGCCGACAAAGGCGGCGACGAAACCGACCACCAGCGCCGTCCGTGCGCCATAGATGATCCGGGTCAGGATGTCGCGACCGTAGTTATCCGTACCCAATGGATGGGCCAGGGACGGCGCCTCCAGCATCGCTTCAAAGCTGATTTCTTCCGGATCGTAAACGGTGATGGCCTCCGCAAAAATCGCGGAAAGGATGATCAGCAATACGATGAACGCTCCTGCGGCGCCCAAGGGATGATTGCGGCAGAACCCTGCAAGAGACTTGAGCGTCGCACTGCGCCCGACGTCTTCAAGACCACTGTCGTCACCGGTAGTTACGGTCATGGGCGCACCTCAAGCGTAGCGAATTCGCGGATCGAGCCAGGCATACAGGAGATCCACGAAAAAATTGGTGAGAATGAAGATCAGCGCGACCAGCATGACCAGTTGCTGCGTCATGTTGTAGTCATGGTTCAGCACCGACTCGACGAACAGCTTACCGAGGCCGTTGAGATTGAAGACCTGCTCCGTCACCACGAGCCCGCCCATCAGGAAGGCAAATTCGATGCCGATGATGGTGACAACCGGCAGCAGCGCGTTCTTGAGCGCGTGGCGGTTGATGATCACTTTTTCCAGAAGGCCCTTGGCGCGCGCCGTCCGAACGTAATCTTCACGCAGCACCTCTAGCAGGGCCGAACGGGTCATGCGGGTGGACACCGCCGCATACCGGTACCCGGTCGCCATTGCCGGCCAGATCAACTGCGCGAGGTTCCCCAACGGGTCTTCGAGCGGCGAAACATAGGTGATCGGCGGCATCCAGGGCGCGCCGAACCAGACCTGTGTCGTAATCAGGAGGCCCAGGATAATCAGGATGCCCAGCCAGAACGACGGCATCGCAATCCCGGCAATGGAAAAACTCCGGACCACATAGTCAATCCAGGTATTCTGTTTGACCGCGGATAGAGTCCCCAGCGGGATGGCGATGATTATGGATAATATTGTCGCCATGATCGCCAGTTGCAGCGACAGTTGGAACCGAAGGCCGATCTCTTCCGTTATCGGCCTGGCTGTCCACATGGAGATACCAAGGTCGAAAGTGAAATACCCGCCGACAAAACGGCCGAACTGCACAAGTTTGGAGTCATTCAGGCCAAGGTTTTCCTGGCAAATGGCAATGGCCTCCGGATCGGCAAAAAGCCCTGTCCCGGCCATGCGCATCTCGCAGACATCGCCCGGCGCCAGTCGCAGCACGAAGAACACGAGCACCGCTGCGCCAAGAAGCGTCGGAATCATCAAAAGAACGCGATTTATGATATATTTGTACATCTTCCAGCCATGCCCTGTCGGATTGCGCGGCAAAATTTTCCGAAAGCCTCAGCCGCCCGTCATGCACCATCGGGCGCATGACGGGGGCTTCGGATTACGGTGAACGCGGCCTCTACCTGTCCAGCCAGACGTTATCGAGTTGCTGGTTCAGGTAGTGGCTCGGCGCGATCTTCCAGCCCTTGACGTAGGACTGGTGCGGGTTGATCTTGTACCACCACAGCGCGTGGCCCATATAGGCCTGCTCATCCATGACAATCTTTTCATAGCGACGCATCATTGTGCGCACTTTTGCCATGTCACCCTCTTTGCTCATCTTGTTGAAGAGATCCACGACCTCCTCGTCTTCACACTGAGAGTAATTGTTCGTGGACCCGCAAAGGACCTTCGCGATATCCGCCGTCGGATTGACGACAGACTGGCAGTTTGCGTCCAGACCGACCTGGAAGTCTCTCGTCTTGCGGTATTTGTCATACCACTGCGCCGTCGGCACCGCCTTTTGCGTCACATCGACCCCGATCTGCTTCCACTGATCGATCAGCCAGGTTCCAACGATCTTGTAAGGCTGGTCGACGGCACGGTTGTGCAGGTCGAATTTCAGGTTCTCGTGTCCGGCTTCCTTCAGGAGGCGCCTGGCTTCCGCCCGCGATTCCTTGATATCCGGCCAGAAACCGGCGATTTGCTGAAGTTCTTCCTTCGTCGCCGCCAGTTCGTGTCCCGGGAACACGATTCCGCCGACCGTCTTCACGATCGCAATTTGCGACAGGTACTCCGAACCGCCCCAACGGTCGATGGCCAGCGTCAGCGCGCGGCGGACACGGGCATCGTCGAACGGCGGCATCTTGGTGTTGAACACCACCATGTTGCCGCAGTTCCAGTCGCTTTCCTGCACCGTGATCTTGTCGCCAAGGGCTTTCACAAGATCATCGCGGGCTTTCGGCGGAAATCCGCGAAACTCGATCGCGGCCTGGTCGGCACGGATGGCCTGCAGGCGAAGCGCCATCTTCGGTGCAATGATGGCTCTATACCCGTCCAGATAAGGCCGTCCTTCAACATAATAATTCGGGTTTTTCTTGCCTTCGATTGAAGAACCGGCTTCGTGTGAAACGAAGATGAACGGACCGGAACCGTTGACGTTTGTCTTGTGCCAGGAATAGCCGTGTTCATCGAGGTCCTTCTTGGAATAAATCCAGGCAAAAGGATCGCCAAGAGCCGGCAGGAAGGCCGGTGACGGGTATTTCAATTTGAAGGTCACCGTTTCCGCATCCGGCGCGTTAATGGAATCCACCATGGCGTAAAACGCCTTGCGGGAGCTCGGCACGCCTTCCGGCGGGAAAATGATCTTGTCCCAGCTTGCCTTGACGTCCGCGGACGTCAGCGGCGTACCATCATGAAATTTTACGCCCTGACGAATTTTGAAGGTATAAAGCGTGCCGTCTTCTGTCGGCGCCGGTACGCCGCCAACGCAAAGGTCGCAGACGAAATCCGACGACTGCGGGTTATCCGGATCAACCCGGATCAGCAGACTGTAGACCGGCGCGAGCGGATGGATGACGCCGAAGGTCGTTTCCTGATGGGCGTCATAGGATGGCGGATTACTCGGTACGACAATATTGAGGATACCGCCGGATTTTGGTGTGTCGGCTGCCGAGGCGCCAAGCGCCGCCAGTCCCATCGCCGCGCCTGTTCCAAGCGCCATGATACTTCTTGTAACGCGTTTCACTGTTCCATCTCCTTCTCCCAAAAATATGGACCATAAGCCTTCCCTGAACGGATATTATGTTTCTTGTTTATCGTGTCGCGTAACCGTCAAACCTCCGTACAGGCCACCCAGTGCCCGGGTTTCAGTTCACGTAGTTCCGGTATTTTGACGCTGCATCTGTCCACAGCCATTTCACAACGCGGGTGAAAAACGCACCCTGACGGTGGATTGATCGGGCTCGGCACCTCCCCCTTCACCACCTTGTGCACACGCCCGGCTTCTACGGTCGGGTCAGGCACAGGTACAGCGGAGAGCAGCGCCTGAGTGTAAGGATGCAATGGATTGTCAAACAATTCATCGGCATCGGCCAATTCGACAATCCGGCCGAGATACATGACGGCCACGCGGTGACACAGGTGCCGAACCACACTCAGGTCATGGGCAATGAACAGATAAGTCAGATTGAACTGTTCACGCAGATCCTCCAGCAGGTTGATCACCTGCGCCTGGATCGAAACATCGAGGGCGGAAACCGCTTCGTCGCAGACGATGAATTCCGGTCGCATCGAAAGAGCGCGGGCGATACCAACCCGCTGGCGCTGTCCGCCGCTCATTTCATGGGGATAACGATCCGCCATGCGCGGATTGAGGCCGCAGACGCTGAGCAGTTCCGCCACGCGCGCGTTGCGCTTGCCCTCATCCGGTTCAATTCCGTGCACATGCATGGGCTCGGCGATGATCTGCCCGATTTTCATCCGCGGATTGAGCGAGGAAAAGGGGTCCTGGAAGATGACCTGGATGCGTTCGCGCATCTTGCTCAACGCGGCGCCGCTGATCGTCGCGAGATCGACACCGTCATACAGGATATGGCCGGCGGTCGGCCGTTCCAGCTGCAGGATACAGCGCCCGGTCGTGGATTTGCCGCAGCCGGATTCGCCGACCAGGCCCAGTGTCTCGCCTCTTCGCACGTCGAAACTGATTCCGTCGACCGCCTTTACATTGGCGACGGTGCGCTTGATGAGAATTCCCTCGTTGATAGGGAAGTATTTCTTCAGGTCCCTGACCTGAAGCAGCGTTTCGCCCAGTTCCGCCGATGCCGCCGGGGCGTCTGATTCGGCTATGCTCACGATGCCTTCCTCATGGATTGCCCAACAACTCCCTGCTGCCAGCAGGCGACGAGATGACCGTCGCCGACATCCTCCAGCGGCGGAATTTCCCCGGCGCAACGGTCAATGGCAAAAACACAGCGCGGCCGGAAGGCGCAACCGCCATCCAGGCGCGTCAGATCCGGCGGCTGCCCGTCGATGGGGATCAGTCGCGAGCCCCGAGCCTGGTCCAGGCGCGGCACGGACCGTAACAGGCCGAGCGTATAGGGATGCCGGGGGGCGTGGTAGATTTCGGTGGCGGCGCCGCGCTCGATGATTTTTCCCGCATACATCACATTCACCCGGTTGGCGTATCGCGCGACCACACCGAGGTTGTGCGTGATGATGACGAGGGCAACGCCGAGACGCTCCGTCAGGCTTTTCATCAGCTCCAGAATCTGCGCCTGGATCGTGACATCCAGCGCCGTAGTCGGTTCATCGGCGATGATCAGCTTCGGCTCGCACGCCAGGGCCATGGCGATCATGACCCGCTGACGCATGCCGCCCGAAAGATGGTGCGGATACTGTTCCAGCCGCCGGTCCGCATCGGAAATTCCAACCAGGCGCAGCAGTTCGCGCGCCCGGTCCATGGCTTTTTCATGATCGACGCCGATGTGGTGCTCAACCGTTTCGGTCAACTGACGGCCGATCGTCAGTACCGGGTTGAGCGACGTCATCGGTTCCTGGAAAACCATCCCGATCTGGTTGCCGCGTATCTTGCGGATTTCCACATCGCTCATGGTCAAAAGCTCGTTGCCCATGAATTTGATGCTGCCGCCGACGATCTTGCCCGGCGGATCCGGAATCAGGCGCAGAATGGACAGCGCGCTGACCGATTTTCCGCATCCGGACTCGCCGACGATGGCAACCGTCTCGCCTTCCTCGACGTTATACGTGATCCCGTCTACGGCCTTTACGGTTCCCGCAGAGGTGGCAAATTCGGTTTTCAGGTCGAGAATCTCTAGTAGCGCAGCCACGACAACTCCCTGTTCAAATATTAAGTCCACTTCATTTAACGAGCGGTACTTGCAGGAACGCTAGATACCCTCACCCGCGTTGTCAATCAGCAAAGGTCTGAATTCAGGGTTGCGTTCTGATCACCTGCGGCGAACGCAGGGGCGCCAGGACTGAAACTGATACGTGCGATTGGTGCGGGCGGCGGGACTTGAACCCACACTCCCTTTCGGAAAGCAGATTTTAAGTCTGCTGCGTCTACCGATTCCGCCACGCCCGCACGATGGCGCGGACGGTACCGATTGCTTGACGCCAGCGCAAGCAATCGCGGTGCGCAGTCATCCGTGTCCGGCGTCTAATTCTCTTCGGGAAATACCGGGTCGCCGCCATGCGCCCGGATCAGCTCTGCGGCCTGCTGTATGGCCACATCAAGCAGGGCCGGGTCGGTATGGCGCATGACGATATTGGTGCCGGTGATACCGTCCGGCCGGTAAAAGGGATAACTGCCGATATCGATTGCCGGATACGCCGCCTGCAATTCCCCCAGCGCACGGGCGACGATTCCCTCGCCAACCTCGCCCCCGACGGTACGGGAACGCATCATTTCGCCGCCGACGAGATGCTTTTTCAGCCCGTCCAGCATCGCCTGCATCACGACCGGCACACCGGCCATTACATAGACGTTACCGATCTGGAACCCCGGCGCGGTCGATATCGGATTGGCGATCAGCGTCGCCCCTTCCGGCGTATTCGCCATCCGCAACCGCGCTTCGTTGAGGTCCCGCCCGGTCCTGTCATAATGCGCCTGCAGCAGGGCCCGCGCCTCCGGATTGCAGATCAGCGCCACGCCAAACGCCTTTGCGATACTGGCCGCCGTGATGTCGTCATGCGTCGGACCGATTCCGCCAGTCGTGAAGACGTAGTCGTAGGTCGCGCGCAATGCATTGACGGCGCCGACAATGGCATCTTCGGCGTCCGGCACCACCCGCGCCTCGGACAGGCGGATGCCGACATCGTTCAGACCCTTCGCAAGGTATTGCAGATTGATGTCCTGGGTCCGTCCCGAGAGTATCTCATTGCCGATGACAACCATCGCCGCACGGACAATTTTCTTATCGGTCATGGTGTATCATTCCACGAAACGCCGCCTTGATCCGCGCGCGCGACCCGGCGCGGGACAATCCCATCGCAACAACCCGTCAATAAATGTTTTTCTTGATGATTTCGGTTATCGTGACACCAAGCTTGTCGTCCAGAGTGATGATCTCGCCATAGGCGATGGCCTGCTGGTTGACCTGTATTTCGACCGGGTCGGAGGTTCGCTGATCCAGTTCGATAATTGCGCCACGGCCGATTTTCAGAAGCTGGCTGACCAGCATCGTCGACTGGCCGAGGACGGCGTAAATTTCGACATCGACATCCCCGATTGCGCCGTCGCCCGGCTCGACCCTGAGGTTCATAGGCTTTTCCGCCATTGCGGTTCCCCATAGAGGCTCATGCGTTAGAATACCTGTGAACCTACTACGATTCATGCCGGGGTCAATGCGCATCGCGATACGTCGCGACGCACTGCACCGGTTGCCCGCCGCGGGCTTAGCCCATAGATTGCCGCCAATGCGATTTCCTGCCCCCCTCATCCGCGGCACGCTGGTCCGGCGCTACAAGCGCTTCCTGTCCGATATCGAACTCGCAAACGGTGAAATCATCGTTGCCCATTGCGCGAACCCCGGCTCAATGCTGGGGCTGCAGGAACCGGGTTCGGAAGTCTGGCTGTCGCAAAATACCAATCCGAAGGCGAAGCTGGGCTGGCGCTGGGAACTGGTCCGGGCGGACGGCGGCCTCGTCTGCATCAATACCGGCCGCCCGAACGGCGTCGCCGCGGCTGCGATCACAGCCGGGCAAATTCCGGACCTTTCGGGTTACGCGGCATTGCGGCGCGAGGTCCGCTACGGAAACAACAGCCGGATCGACATTCTGCTCGAAGACGGGTTGCGCCCCGATTGTTACGTCGAAATAAAATGCGTAACCCTGCGGCGCCCGCTTGGCGCAGATCCGACCGCCGCCGAATTCCCCGATTCCGTCACGAAACGCGGGGCAAAACACCTTGCCGAACTGATCGATACGATCGCGGCGGGACGACGGGCCGTCATGCTGTATATTGTATTCCGGCACGATTGCGACCATTTCAGGGTTGCGGCGGATATTGACCCGGCCTATGCAAATGCCCTTGAAGCGGCGATGGCGCAGGGTGTCGAGGCGATCTGTTACGATTGCCGCGTATCGGTCGATGGAATTGAACTGGCGTCGCCTCTTCCCGTGGTGACACGACAGCGGGGCGCAATTGCGCCCCAGGAGATATAGACAGGCGATGAACGAAACACTGGGGCAAGTGGTGCGGAAACCGGACTATTCAAACGTCGTGATCCATACACCGGAGGATTTCGCGGCAATGCGGAAGGCGGGCAGGCTGGGGGCGGAAGTCATCGACTATATAACCCCTTACGTCGTCCCCGGCGTGACGACAGGGGAGCTTGACCGGCTTTGCCATGAATTCACCATTGCACGCGGCGCCCGGTCCGCCCCGCTGAACTATCGCGGTTTTCCCAGATCGATCTGCACCAGCATCAACCACGTTGTCTGTCACGGCATTCCCGACGATAACAAGAAGCTTCAAGAAGGCGACATCGTCAACCTGGACATTACCGTGCTGCTGGATGGCTGGCATGGCGACACCAGCCGGATGTTTTTTGTCGGCGACAAGATCAGCGTCAAGGCGCGCAAGCTCGTCGAGGTCACCTATAACGCGCTGATGCTCGGGATCGAGGCCGTCCGGCCCGGCGCCACGCTCGGCGATATCGGTCACGCGATCCAGAGTTACGCGGAGCCCTTCCGCTTCTCCATCGTCCGCGATTTCTGCGGTCATGGCACGGGCCGCGTTTTTCACGCGCCGCCCAGCGTCGTGCATTACGGCAGGCCCGGCACCGGCATGGAACTCAAGGAAGGCATGATCTTCACCATTGAACCGATGATCAATGCCGGCCGCTACGACGTGAAAATCCTGCAGGACGGCTGGACCGCCGTGACCAAGGACCGGTCGCTCTCCGCCCAGTTCGAACACACAATCGGCGTCACCGCCGATGGGTGCGAAATTTTCACCCTGTCGCCCGCCGGGTACACAGCACCGCCTTATATCTGAGTTATTCCGAGCCGCGGCGCCGTCAGGTAACAAGCCCGAGCCGCAGTTCCAGCGCGCCGCAGAGCATCTGCCCCAGCGTTATATGCATTTCCTGAATTCGCGCCGTGTTATCGGACGGCACGATGAGTATCGGATCGGCCAGCCCGACCATGTCGCCGCCGCCCTTGCCGCCCAGTGCCGTTGTCACGACGCCCAGCCGCCGCGCTTCCTTTAAAGCGGCAATGATGTTCGGGCTGGCGCCGGAAGTGGATATGGCAACGGCAACGTCGCCCTGCCGGCAAAGAGCGGCGATCTGGCGCGCGAACAATTGTTCGAAACCAAGATCGTTGCCGATTGCGGTCAATGCCGACGTGTCGGTCGTCAACGCAATTGCGGCAATCGGCGGCCGGTCCTTCCTGTAGCGGACCGTCAGTTCGGTCGCGAGGTGCTGCGCATCGCCGGCACTGCCGCCATTGCCGAAGAAAACGATCTTGTTGCCGGTTTCAATCGACGCAACCCAGATGTCGAGCATCCGGGCAAACGGCGCCGACAGAGTGCGCCGGGTCGCGGCGGCGACCGCGGCATGTTCATCGAACTCCGCATCGAAATAGGCGGCGGAATCGATCATGCGGAATACCGTATCTGCATCTGTCCGGAAGCGAATATCGCGCGGTCGGCGCGGACCATATCGGCGACCAGTTCATCGAACCCGGTCGTTGCGCGCCACCCCAGGATCCGTTCCGCCTTGCTGGCGTCGCCGATCAGGCAATCCACTTCCGTCGGCCGGAAATAGCGGGGATCGATCTGCACCCGGACGGTCCCTGTCGCCGCATCGACGCCGGTTTCGTCCACGCCCGTGCCGCGCCACTCAATTTCCACGCCGGTCATCCGGAATGCCGCTTCCACGAATTCCCGGACCGTGTGGGATTCGCCGGTCGCGATAACGTAATCGTCCGCGACTTCCTGTTGCAGCATGCGCCACATCCCTTCGACATAGTCACGCGCATGGCCCCAGTCGCGCCGTGCATCCAGATTGCCCAGAAACAGCTTTTCCTGGACACCGGCCTCCATGGCCGCCACGGCCCGGGTGATTTTCCGGGTCACGAATGTTTCGCCCCGCACCGGCCCTTCATGATTGAACAGGATTCCGTTGGATGCATGGAAACCGTAGGCTTCACGGTAATTGACCGTAATCCAGTAGGCGTAGAGCTTGGCGGCGCCGTAGGGGCTGCGCGGGTGGAACGGCGTCGCCTCATTCTGCGGCGCCGGTGCGTTGCCGAAGAGTTCCGAAGTCGATGCCTGGTAGAACCGCACCCTG
This sequence comes from Alphaproteobacteria bacterium, assembly GCA_040905865.1. Classification (NCBI taxonomy): domain Bacteria; kingdom Pseudomonadati; phylum Pseudomonadota; class Alphaproteobacteria; species Alphaproteobacteria bacterium. Next base: position 22,015 of record JBBDQU010000053.1, on the reverse strand, counting down.
TCCTTCATATCCAGGATCCGGATGGCTTCCAGAAGCCGCAGGGGACCCAAACCGTCCGCATTGGCTGTGTATTCGGGCGTCTCGAAACTGACCTGCACATGGCTCTGCGCGGCAAGGTTATAGATTTCGTCCGGCTGCACCTGCTGCACGATCCGGATCAGGTTGGTGGCATCCGTCATGTCGCCGTAATGCAGGAAGAACCGCACATCCGCTTCATGCGGGTCTTCATACAAATGTTCGACCCGTTCGGAATTGAACGACGACGAGCGCCGTTTGATGCCGTGTACCGTATAGCCCTTGGCGAGAAGCAACTCCGCCAGACTGGCGCCATCCTGACCGGTAACGCCCGTAATCAATGCTACTTTATCCGTCATGGCGCGACTGTCTTATGCCTTTGTTACGGTGTCAACGGCGCGTCTCCGAGATTCGGCAGGTCGGCAGATCCCGCGGACAGAAACGGCCGGGGATCGTAGCCGAAATCCCGGATCGCGGGGCCATTGTCGCACACGAGATCCCGGCGCATGCGCTGCACCATTTCACCGGTCACCTCGGGACGGCGCAGCACAAATCCGGCCAGCGCCGCGAAAAGCCCCAGGAACGGAATCGGCACGAAACGGCGCGGCATTCCCATGACATCGAACAATCGCCCGATCATTTCCCTGTAGACCAATCGCTCGCCGCCGCCGACTTCATAGCATTTTCCGGCGGCCGCGGGGGCGTTGAGCACGGCCAGCGCGGCGGCAGCCAGATCGTCCGCATGTACCGGTTGGCGCAGTCCCGTCGCCTCGCCGGCCAACGGATAGAACCGGAATCGCCGGATAAAAGCGGCCGCCCGGCTGATATTGCGGTCTATCCCCAAGCCGTAGACAAGGGTCGGACGCAATATCGTGCAGGCGATTCCCAGTTCGGCGCAACGCGCCGTAACGCTTGCCTCCGCATTGACCATGCGGACGACCAGGTCGCGCTCGCCGGCATCGGACGAATGCTGCTTGACGAAAATCGACGTCGTGCTGAAGCAAACGATTCGCCGCACGCCGCTGTCATACAGCGCGTCGATATGCCCGGGCAGGTACCAGAGCCCGGCAATATGGACCACGGCATCCAGCCGGTCGGGAAATGCCAGCGATTTCTCCGTAAGATCGCCCCGGATAAAACGGTCGGCGGGGAGACCCGGCGGTATATTCCGGCCGACGGCGAAGGCCGAAACACCCGCCACGGCAAGACGCCGCAAGACGCACCGGCCGATCTGGCTGCTCCCGCCCGTAACCAGCACGCTGGTAAAGGGTAGAGGAACTTGCGGATCGCCGGTCGCCGCGACGGGTTCTATCGCGTCCCCCCGGCTTTCCGCCCTTTCGGCAAGGTCAAGCGCATGGGGCAGCGCCGGGCCGATATCGCCATGCTGCGTGTCCATGCCAGTCGCCTGTACTTCGAACGTGCCTTCAAGGGTTTCGGGGACCGAAGGCCGCCGGTAGCATATGACCGTCATGGCGCGGCCCCGGTCCGCCGCCTGCCGGACCTGCTGCCAGGCCGTTGCGAGGAACGATGTCGGCAGGGTATCGAACAGACCATCCAGCACGACGGTGGGCCGCGGCGACTGTATCGCCACGGCAAAGGCAAGCTGGTCGAGCGCCTGATCGGGATAAATTGCCAGAAAGTCGTCGAACAACCGTCCCGTTGCGCTGACTTCCGCAATTTGTTCGATGCTCCGCCGACGCTCTGCCCGTGTCCCGTCCCAGTTCGCGACCAGCAACCTCACCATGTCACGGCCTTTCAAATCCGTGAAACGGGCCCGCCACGGCGTGTAAACGCACGGGTGCCCGCCGGAGGGCGGTGCTGGCGGCGCCGGGCCCCGTCCGCCGGCGACGTAAACAAGGTGAACCCCGCCGGCCGGCGCCGACGCGGTGTTCAGGCGCGGCACAGCGCGCACGCCCTCAAACGCAAACCGGCCCAGAACCCAGATCAGTCCAACGCCAACTGCCGTCAGTACGGGCAGAACCTCCAGGCTGATATTCTGGCCGTACCAATAGGCATTCTGGTAGGCGGCCAGCAGGTGCGATACCGGATTGTAACTTGTCAGCAGTTTGCTGGCGCCTTCGGGAATATCGCGGAAGGTATACATGACCGGCGACAATATCCACAGCAGGCTCGCCGCCGCGACAACCGGCATATCGCTGGACAGAACGCGCCGTTCCCTGAGGAAGGCGAGAATCAGGATCAGCGCGACAGTCCATACCGCCTGAATGGCAACGACGAAAAACAGCCAGCCGGCCGCGTCGAGCGACTGCTGCGGCAAATCCATCAACAGCGAAAACACAAACGCGCTGGTCACGGCGAGAAAGAAGACAAAAGCCGGCGGCGCCGTGACGGCGACGACGGCGGCGGCCAGCGGGGTCGTCGAATGCTCCACCATCCGGCGCAATATCCCGATCAGGTTCGCCGAGGCAAGGAGCGACGACATGCCCCAGCGAAACGCCATGAATCCGATGAGAAGGATATGGAAGCGTTCGACTGAATCCAGTTTGAAGACGGTGGCCAGCACGAAGTAAACCGTAAGGGCGTAGAGATAGGGATCGAATATCGCGGCGATCAGGAACAGCAAGCCGCGGCCGCTGCGCAACCGGTATTTGGCAATAATCGCAGCTGTGGCGATGCGGGCAAGGCGACGAACGATCGCGGACATTCCGTCTGTCGCATTCACTGAACCGATTCCCGTTCCCCGGGTTTCCTGCCGTCCCGTTTCTCACCCGGCGTGCCGGACAATCGCACCGGACTGTCCCAGGGATCGCGGGTCAGCGTCCGGGTATTGAACAGGGACGTCAGGGCGACCAGAAAGAATCGTATCGTCACCGCGCAGGAAACCAGCGCCATGAACAGCGTCGGATAGAATTGCGTAAAATGCTTGTCGAGGAAAGTCAGAAGCGACCGGTGCTTGTGATACGCAACCCGCCGGACCCGTCCCCGGCTGCAGACACCCTGCGTGTGTTCGACCACGGCCTGCGGCACGAATACGATACCGAATCCCGCCTGCGAAAACCGCAGGCACCAGTCGAGGTCCTCGAAATGCATGAAGAATGCCCGGTCCAGCGTCCCGACCTTTTCGACGGCGGAACGCTTTACCAGCATACACGCGCCCGAAATCGCCTGCACCGACACCGGCTGATCCGGAATCGGCTGGTCATGCTGATTGATACTGCGAAAGCGCGGATGATTCGGCATCAGCCGGTGAAGCTGAAGCGTCATGCAGAAAATCTGCCATGGATTGGGTATGTCGCGCCGGCCGCCGCGCTGCTCCGTCCCATCCGGGTTGACCAGCAGGGGGCCGGCCATGCCCAGCTTGTCGCCGGCGGACAGCGCCAGCCTGAGGGTCTGCAGGGCGCCATGCGCCATCCGGCAATCGGGATTGAACATCAGAAAGGTTGATCCCGTTGCCTTCGCAATACCGGCATTGCACGCATGCGCGAAACCGAAATTCCGTTCCAGGCGTATGACATGCAGGCGTCGGTCGACAATCTGCGCCGTCAGGTTTTCCACACTGCCATCGGTCGAACGATTATCGACCACAATGATTTCGACCGGCGTCTCCTGGGCGAGGACGCTTTCCACCGCAGCGCAGAGATATTGCCCGGCATTGAAATTCACGACGATGACAGACGTTACGTCGTCCCTGGATGCACCTTGCCGGGACTTCGCCGCTGGATTTCCCGAACCTTGTTTCACAACATTACCCATGGCAAACCGTCTCGGCGCTTCCTGCGACCCGTTTAGAGACGAATCGGACGAAGCATAAAGTACCTGCACGAAATCGTCCGGAAAATAAGGTAATACAATTGCAGATGCCCGATTTGCGAATTAGCGATGCGGCGCGCCGTCAACAGGAGCACTGAATGAAACGCGCAGGATGTCGACACTGACCAGAGCGGATTCCCGGGGCGACGCTGAATTTCCTGCCGAACCGGCGCACGCCATGGCGTGCCGGATGACGGCCGCCGGGATCCTGATTGCCCTGTTATCGCCCTTTGCCGCGCACCTGCCCTGGTCACTGGGCGTTTGGCCCAGGGTAGAACCGACCATCATTCTTCTTCATTGCGGTGCGGTTCTCTGCGCCATCGGGCTGGGAACCGCGGCGGCGCGGACGCCGTCTCGCGCCCTGGCGAGCATCCGGCATCCGATTGTCCTGATCGCGCTGGCGATCGCGGCCTGGAGCATCGCTGTGTCTCCCATGGCACGGTATCCTCTGCTGTCGATTGTCGGCTCGCCGCAGCTCGCGGACGGCGCGCTGTTATGGCTCGATACAGCGGTCTTTATCGCAGGGGTCCGATTCGTCAGGCAATCGGCCCGCATCACCGAAATTCTCGGCCTGGCGACACTTGCAGCGGCGGTGGTCCTGCCCGGACTCGCGGCGTTTCCGGCTTCCCGCGCCATATGGTTCACCGATTATCTCGCGTTCCTGGGAATCGCCGCCGCCGTCGCCGTACCGGTTGCCCTCGCGCACCGGTTTCCGAAAACACGGGCGCGGATCGTGCTGGCAATGGTCGCGGGTCTGCCCGCCATTGCGGTATCGCAGAATTATACCGCAATCCTCGTCCTCCTGGCGTTAAGCGGCCCGGCCGGCGCCCTGGTGTATCTGACATTACGACCCGGCAACGCAGTACGGACGGGCGCGGTTCGACGTCTCGCCGCCGCGTTCACCGCCGCGGTCGCCTGCGCCGCGCCGTTCTGCATCAGCTGGCTCGGATCACTTGGATTCATGCAATCCATCCGGTCGCGGGCGCTGATCAATGACGTTTTCTACAACTTTATAGAGCGCAATCCTGCCGTACTCCTGCATGGAAAGGGATGGGGACATTCGCAGCAGTATTTCGGCGAATCCCTCGCGACAAGCAGCGCCATCCTCTGGGACAGAAGCTGGGATGCTGTCTGGCGCGACACGTTTCACAGCCATAATCTGGTGCTGGAAGCGCTGTTATCCGCCGGCTTGCCGGGTGCGGTCGGCGTCGTGGTCTATAGCGCCGTGCTGCCGCTGGTCTGCCGCAAGGAGCACCTGCACGTGGCGACCGCCTACGCTATCGGATATGTCTGTATCGTCTCCTTCTGGTTCCAGATGCCCGGAACCATTCCGGTATCGGTACTGGCGGTGGCGTTGCTGACAGGCCCCGCGCGTCCGGAAATGGCCGGTCGCCTTTTCCCTGCGATTACTGTCGTCAGTCTGGGGGCCATCGCGTCCGCGCAGATAGGCGCCGCGGTGTTGCTGGCGGATTTTTCGTGGCGATCCTTTCGATTCGACAGAACGATGCCATACCAGGCGGCGCATGATGCCAGGGATACGGAACGGCGCGATTGCGACTTATTCCCTTCCGACGCCTGGCGCGGCGATAGCGGTCTGACACTGCAGTTTTTACGGTCGTACGACCTGATTGTCGCGCCGCCAGCGGCGCGGAACCTCCAGCCGTCTGATATTGACCGGTTAGACCACCTGACATGCGCCGCAACCATTCGTGGCGCGCGGAACGGATCCCGCGGCCTGTTGCGCGCCGGCCTTCTGTTCCGCTCGCAACTGGCATTCAACGAGAAATTTGCACCGTATCGCGAGCGATTCGCCGGTTATCTGGAAGACTGGGAAGAACAGGTCGCTATCTTTTTACCGCTGGAACCGGAACGGTCGGATCTACTTTATCCCTACTTGTCATGGAGCCTCGCGCGAAACCAGTATTCTACAATATTCGCATTAACCGATACGGTCCTCGCGCGGGACCCCGAAAACGCCATCGCCTTGTGGTTCAAAGGACTGGCCCTCCATCAGCAGGGGAATCCGGAAAATAGAATCAAGTCATTGTTACTGCTTGATTCCGGCCTGAAAAACGGCATTGAAAAATGGTTCCGCATTCCGCCTGAAATCAAGTCGAGAATTCTGTCAGAGGCAGCGTCGGTCAGGCGTCGCTAGGTCAGACCCAGGTCTGGATATGCCATAGTCCGATGTAAACAATCCGTGACGTTGCAGAATTATCACACCGGCAATTAAACGGGTATTCCATGCAGCGAAAACGCCCTTCAATAGGCGAAAAGCGCTTCTCAGGGTCGGAGACATTTGTTAAAAATTCCTACGTTCGGCAATTTTCTGCCTTCGTCATTGATGTGTTTTAGGGACTTGTTAAACGGTTGATGTCAAATATCCGGATAAGATGCGTCGCCCGCGCCTTAGGTTACATCAATGAAGCATCTCAATTTGTGAAGTATCGGTATTTGAAGGACGCAGCACGATGACGGTTACGCAGCTTTTCAAAAGAACGGCTTTGGGCATTGCGATACTGGCTGCGTCAGCCTTTTCGGCATCCGCGCAGTATGACGAACCGGCAGGCGAGGTTGTCGGCGCCCAGATCAGCCAGCAGGTAACGTCGCAGGTCGCGTCGACGCTGGCATCCGGCATCGGCGGCGGCGGCTTCACAGGTGATGCTGGCGGCGGCGGACTTTTCGGCCCGTCTGGCACGTCAACATCCGCTCTGCCGGTCACGCGCTATTTCGAAGGCGGCAATCGCGGGCGGTCCGCAGGCGCCGGCGAAAAGAAAATGGGCGTCTGGCTGCTTGGCAGTTACTCCGATATCGAAAACGATTTCATCAATACCGCGTTCGATGGTGACGTTGCCGCATTTGTCGGCGGTGTGGATTATCGCCTGACGGAGCGGGTCGTTGCCGGTGTCGCGCTGAGCTACGAAGATGTCGACATCGACACGACCTTCAATACAGGTACAATCGAAACGTCAGGTGTTGGCGTGGCGCCGTACGCGGTGTTCAAGCTGACCAAAAATATTTCCGCGGACGTCAACGGCAGCTACACCCGGCTTGATACGGACACGACCCGCACGAACGGCACGGTGACCGGCCAGTTCGACGCCCGGCGCTATACCGCCGGCGGTAACCTGAACATCGGCCACTCGGTTAACAAGGTGTTCATGAACGGTTCGGTCGGCTTCCTCTACATCAATGAAAGTCAGGATTCCTACACCGAATCCAACGGGACCTTCGTTGGCGAAAACGATATTTCGATCGGCCAGGGACGGCTCGGCGGCACTGTCGGTTACGACTTCGGCAAGGTTCAGCCCTTCCTGACGGCACAGGTCCAGCACGAGTTCTGGGCGCCCAGCACGCCGGTGCTCGGCGGCGGCCTAGCCAGCCCGTCTGAAGATACGACCGGCTACGTGGTCGGCGGTGGCGTGAATTTCGACATCTCCGACTCGGTCAGCGGCACGCTTACCGCAACCTCCACCGAAGGTCGCGACGACTTGAGTCTCTACTCCGTCAGCGGCCGGGTACGCGTAAAGTTCTAGTCACCTTCGCAAGATGCGTAACAGGATTAGGGCTGTCGTGAATTCGGCAGCCCTTTTACTTTGCGTCGGGCTCCTGCTTTCCCTCAACGCCTGCAACTCGGTTGCTCTTCTGCAAAGCCGCGAGGAACGGGCCATGGCGGTCGCGAATGATCACGGCTGGCGACCGGCACAAATTGTCGCCGGCCAGTTTGTGCTCAGGACCTTCCATCCGGCCTATAACAAAAACCAGCCCGACCTGGCCGTTTATATCGAAGGAGATGGCGTTGCCTGGGTCTCCCGCAGTATCCGGTCCAGCGACCCGACCCCCGATACACCGTTGACCCTGCAACTGGCCGTTCAGGACCCTACCCCCAACCGGCTCTATCTCGCGCGTCCCTGCCAGTACGCGACGCAGGCGGAACTGACGCGCTGCGACCCTGCGTACTGGACATCCCACCGGTATGCGCCGGAAGTCGTCGACTCGCTCAATGCGGCGATTGACCAGGCCAAGCGTGAATCCGGCGCGCGGCAAATTTCCCTTTTCGGCTACTCCGGCGGCGGCAACCTGGCCGTCCTTGTCGCCGGGCAGCGCCGTGATGTCACGCGCGTCGTCACGGTTGCCGGCAACCTGGATCACGGCGCCTGGACAAGGCTGCATCGCGATACGCCGCTATTCGGGTCACTGGATGCTGTCGATGTGGCGCAGGCAGTATCTGCCATTCCCCAGGTACATTTCGTCGGTAGCGATGACGATGTGGTGCCGGCCGCCATTTCCGGGTCGTTCCTCGACCGGTCGGGCGACACTTCCCGCATTACTGTCATAAACGTGCCGGGTGCGGACCACGATTGCTGCTGGACGGAAAAATGGGCGGCGCTGCTGCGCGGCTACGTCTATCGCTGATTTTGGGTGATTTCCGCGTCTTGCCTGGAAATCCAGCCCGCGCGCCCCGGCAGCGCGACAAGCATCCAATCCACGGTCCCGCCGAGTTCCAGAACGTTCCACGTTCCCTGGGCCAACTGGCCGGTAACGGCGCATTCAGCCTTGGCGCAGCGCCGCATGTTCAGGACTTTTGCCCGGACATTCAGGATAACGGGTGCAATCGGCGGCATATCGGCAGCGTGCAGCGGCGGTTCGGCCGCAGCGAATCGCGCGTCCCTGTCCAGCTCAATCGCCGTGTCACTCAGGGCGACATGCCGGTTCAGCGGGAGAAGCAGCTTTCGATCTCCCGGAGCAACACCCCAGGCGCGCAGCGCCCCGCCCTTGCATTGCGGCAGATGCGCGGCGGCAATCGTCACCCGCCAGCCCGAGAGGCGGAGGTTTTCATGCACGGCGTTCGCGACGTCCGGGCGTTGCAGGTTCACGGCGGCATGCGCCAGGATCCGGCCACAGGCGCTGATCAGAACATACGGATACCGCAATCCGATCGAAACATCGCCCGCCCATCCGGAGAGTTCCAGAACATCACGGCCCCGCAGCGGCGGCATGCCCGCCTCCGGCCCAAGCGCTCGCCCGTTCACACTGGCGCTGTCAATAAATCCTGACGGCGCCGTCCCCAGCGTCCATTCATCAATCGGGTAGGATTGCTCCTGTCCGTAGGAGCCGACGAGCATTACAGCGGGGGCCTGTTCCGGCTGCTTTGAGGCGCCCGCATCTTCTTTCGCCGCCATGTCCGCCGGAACCGCGGGAACAACGGCTTCACGCCGGGGCAGCACAAGCGCGGCGGATTCCGGTTCAAGTCCCGGGGAGGTCAGGTACTTTGCCGCAGCCCAGCCAATGCCGGCGCCAACAACGATGATCGAAACAATCGTAAGTCCGGTCCGAAGTTTCGTATTGCGCCGGGAGCGTGGCGGATTGTTGGATGCTGTCATTGCGCCTTAGTCACACCTGCCGTTAATCGCCGGCCAACCGCCATTGTATATGGAGAAGGTTCCGGTAATCCTGGTCACTCGCGACTTCATTTCGCCATGCAGGCGCCTTCCTGTATTCTGACGCGCATCGGCAAGACATGTCGCGCCGGTTGGCGGCTCAGGAATATCGTCATCATGGACCGATTCACATTCGGCGAAGAAGGGCTTTTTTCGCACCGCCGCGCCGCGCTGGCATGGCATTTATTATGCGTGGCGCTGGTTACCGCCTACGCGAGTTCGTTCGCCGTCTGGTCGTGGCTTGGACAGTGGGTCGGGCGCGAAACGGCCGCCTACCTGCCCTATCTGGCGCTCGCCGCTGTCCTGCTATCCATCCTTGCCGCCAAATTCAGGAAACCCGTCTTCGATTGGCGCTTTTTTGTCCTGGGTGCGGCCGTCGCAATTGTGGCGCTGCTGTCAACCGACCCCGAATTCCCGGCGAAGCGAATACATGTCGCGCAATACCTGGTTCTGGCTCTCCTCCTATATAGTGCCCTTTCGCGCGACCTTCCGCGCGGACGTTATCTGTGCCTTGCCGCGGCTGTCATGGGGACGCTTTACGGCATTCATGATGAACTCCTGCAGGGCTTCCATCCGGACCGGACATTCGGCGTTCGCGATATCGGCATCAACATCCTTGGCGCCGTTTCCGGCGCCCTGATTGCCGGCGCCTTTGTGCCGCCGGGAAAGGACCCTTCCGGCGCCTCGGCAGCGCACCCGGACCGGTCGGGAACCATCGCGATCCTGACGATTGTCGCTGGCGCCGGGCTCCTTGTGCTGCCCCTCGAAGGGTATCGCGACCAGTTCATTCCCGCCTGGACAGCACTTCCCCTGCTCGCCGCCGGTCTGTGCACCGCCCTGCTGGCGCCGGCCAGTTTCGCCGGATCGCTTTCCTTCCGCGTCTTCGCCTTTGCCGCTTTCTCCCTATTGCTGTATCCGCTCGCAAGCCATGTACCGACGCTCCGTTTTCATTAGCCTCGCACTGATTGCGCTTTCGGCCGGGCTTGCCGTGGCCCTTTGGGAAATGCACAGGGCGGCGCGCTATCATGTTGTCGTGCTGACCGTCGAAAGTGCGCGTTACGCGGCTTTCTCCACCGAAACGACCCCGAACCTGTGGCGGGCGGCGGAGCAGGGAACCCGGTTCACCCGGCATCGCGCCGCTTCGGCATGGACCGGCGCGAATATCGTATCGATCCTGACCGGCCTGTCCGCGTTTCGGCATGGCATACACAGCCGGGATTCGTCGATTCCCGCTGCCTGGGACACCCCGCTCGACCAGCTGGCCGAGGCCGGGTGGCGCGTGGCAGGCATCCAGCCCTTCATGCTGATCGACGGTTTCCGGAACCTGGGCCTGGAGGTCGAGCCCGGAACGGCGATGATCCCCTGGCTCGCCGCGGAAGCCCGCACGTCCAGGCCCTTATTCCTCTGGTATCATTACCTGGAAACCCACCTGCCCTATGAGCCCTTCGCCGATGTCGCGACTCCCGGTGATGCAGCGACCGCCGCCCGTATGACCATCGTGCAGGAAAGTCCCGCCATACCGCATGATTCCGTGGCGTTTTCCCCCGAAGACATTCGCTGGATCGAGCCGCTTTACCGCGCGCAGTTCAAAACCTTCGATACCTGGTTTGGCGAATTCTGGACCTTCTTCAACGCCAGCGGATTACGCGACCGGACGATCCTGATTGTCACAACCGACCACGGCGAGGAACTCCTCGAACGCGGATCGGTCGGCCACGCATCGACCACGCGGACCGGGCATCTGCATGACGAAATTACCCATGTACCGCTTTTCGTCTGGCTTCCGCCGTCGGTTTCGCCGGACCCGCCCCGGGTGATTGACGCGCCAACCAGCCATCTCGATATCATGCCGACGATACTGGCGCGGCTACAGCGGGACTCTCCGATGCCGCTCGACGGAGGCGATATGTTTTCCCTGCCGGAGAAACGGGCATGGAACGCAGTTACCAGCCGCGCCGGATTCGCTGAACCGGACCCGGATCGTGTCACCCGTTTTGTCGCCGCGCGCGTCGAGGGCGACTGGAAACTGCATGTCGACTTCGAAACGCCCGCCACGATTATCCGAACGTCGCTGTACGATCTCTCCAATGACCCCGGCGAACGCAACGATCTGGCGGCGGCGGAACCCGGCCGCGTCCGGGACATGATGCAATCGCTTATGCCGGATATCGTCGCGCTGCGGATTGCCCGGACAAACAAGTCGAACACGACCGATGGTACGGCAATTGAACCACCCCAATGGATATTCCCGCCATCCAGCGCGTCCGTATCCTATACCGACCTGCCCTCGCCGCTGCAGCTTCGCTGGCGCGGACCGGAAAATGCCGATTACCGTATGCAGTACCGTGCAGGTGAAGGCGCCCTGGCTCTCGAAGGTGAAATCGCTGTCACCGGCCTGACCCATGATTTCGGCCCGATCAGCCGGGAATACTGGAACCGCTACATCGTGCCGTATGGCGTATTCCGCCTGCGACTCGGCCCCGCGGGCCAGGGCGACGTCTGGACCCCGTGGCTGACAATCCGGGTTCGGGAGTAACGATCGTGACCTTTTCCAAAAGCCGCCGCTATGCACTGGCGATCCTCGGCCTGACGGTCGCCTTCGCGGTTTACGGCTACGGAATTTACCATTCGCCGGTCATGAATCCGGATTTCCGTGCGCAACAGGACCTGCTGGCCCATTACGCGACATCGCAGCACAGTTCAGAAGAGATCCGGATGCTCGCCGAGGCATACTGGCTGCGTAATCCCGATGTCGCCGCGGACAGTTATTTTGGCCGGAACGGGAAGATGGGCATTCTCGGCGCCCGGGAACATTATGACCGGCATGGACGAAAAGAGGGGCGCCGCTGGGGACAATGAGTGGCGGGCACTAAGGCCGGCGCAGCCGCAGCCGATAGACCCTGGCGTCAAAGCCTTCCAGACGGTCGCGCAGCACCCCGCTGTCTGCCGACATCCGCCCCGGACTGCCGGCAGACAGCGCCGACGGCAGGGTGCCGGCAGACAGCGCCGACGGCAGGGTGCCGGCTTCAAAGCCGACTTCCAGCTCGACGGGCGCCGGTTCGACATTCACGGCGATCAGCGTCAATTCATCGCCGCGCCGTTTCAGCAGCGTTCGCACCGGCGCGCCTTCACGATTCACGCGAACCGAATGATCCAGACGCGCGGTCGGCGACAGCAGGGCTGGCGCCAGTTCGGCGATTTCCCGATTCAGCGCGGCGATCGTCCGCCATAACGCGCGGCTGGCATCGGCGTCGCCCGAAGACACCACGAGCGGATATCGCCCGTCCCCGTCATAATCCGGTGAGGGGCCATAGGTTTCCTCGGCCCAGGGCGCGACGCCGGCCACCTGCCCATCCCGGGTCACGAAACTGTCGAGGGCAAAATAAAAGATGCCCGTCGCCCCATGCACGAGGCCGGCAAACACCATCGCACGCAATTCCTTGGAGGACGGCATCCGCCATCCCAGGTGCTCGCTTCCAAAAGCCTGGATCACCAGCCAGACCGGCTTTTTCTCACCGTTCAGGCGGACCGCCGTGGTTACGCTTTCCGGAATCCCGCGCCGGCCGGTCAGGGATGTGACGCCGCCGGTCCGGATCGGATAATTCCAGTGCGCGGAAATGTCACCCGCCGCGTTCCAGGCCAACCATCGCTCGCGGTGTGGCGGATCGATGAACGGGCCATCCAGCGCCAGGACAGGCCTGCCGGGGTCCATCTCGTGAAGCATTGCCTTGCGGGTCTGAAACGCCCCCAGCCGCCGGTCCCATTCCGGATCCCACACGCGGATCGACGGGTCTTCGTCCAGATACCAGGCCAGCAGACCCGGATGATCGCGCCAGCGCCGGACTTCAGCATCCTTCGGGTAGTGATAGACAAGCTGCAATCCGTGCTCCGCCGCGGCAGCGAGGGCGGTTTCCAGCGACTGGCCCTCCCACATATGCACGGCGTTGAAACCGGCTTCGCGCGCCACGGACAGGTCGTATTGTCGGCCGCGAAAATCCCCCGCGACGCCGTGGTAAATACCGATTGGAAAAAACGACCGGTCCGGGTCAAAAGCGTTCAGCGGGCGTCCGCGGCGGTCGGTATGCGGTACGCCGTCCCGATACATGGACTGAACCGCGCCGATGTCCGGGTCTTCATGCCATGTGGCCGGGTTCCCTGCAAGCAGGGCGGCAACGGCTATCGCCACGATCCAGACTATTCCCATGACAACGGGTTAAGCGGCGCCCGGCCCCCGGTCAACAGCCTTGGCGCCCATTGCATCGACGCAGGACTAATGAATCGTCGTCGTGGTCCCCGGGACGAGAATATTGGCGCCCGTTATCATCCCATGGCCATGGATTTGACCCGCGGGATCGTTCCTGGCCATACTCGATGAATTGTCCGAAGCACAGGCGCCGGCAAGCATCAGAACGGCGAACATCGCGAAAATAATGCGCATTAACCAATCCTTTCAAATATTCAGGCGTATCTGCGTGTTGAAATGTGACCGGCGCGATTGCAAATCAAGTACCTGTAACTCCCCTGTGGATGGCATTATCAATGCGGCAATCAAGCCCGATATGCCAATCCGAAATACGGGTGCAGTACCATGTGTCACACTGGGCGACGATTCTCATTCGGGCCAGATCGGGCTGTGGCAGCCTATGGGCGACACGGGACGCGCCCAGCGCGCCGGCGTTTCCGCCATCCTGATCGCCGGCGCGAGGTGGACGACCCGGCCGAACGGCCCGACGGATTCGGTCGTAAGGTCCGCAACATCCGCCAGTTCCGGGTCCGGCAGATTCCGGGCGTTTACCGATGCCGGGATCCGGCCCAGTTCCTTGAACCAGTGCGCCGTCTGGCACAGCGACAACCGCACCAGATAACTGCCTCCTTCGCGCGCGCGCCGCGACAATGCCGTCATGGCACCGAAGGCAGCCAGATATCCGGTCGCGTAGTCCAGTAGCGAGACCGGCGTGTGCCGCGGCGGCCCGCCGTCGCCTTCTTCCAGTGCGATGCCGGTTGCGGTTTGCACCAGCGTGTCGTAGCCGCGCCGCGCGTGCCAGGGGCCCTCATGGCCATAGGCGCACAGGGACACGTAAATGATTCCCGGCCGCAATTCGGCAAGCTCCTCGGGTGACAGGCCGCGCGCGTTCAGCGAACCCGGACGGTAGGCCTGGGTAAAGATATCACTTTCGCCAACAAGTTTTTTCAGGGTCGCCATGTCGCCGGCATCGCGCAGGTCCAGAAACGTCGTCAGCTTTCCGTGACCGGTATCGAGCACGGAACCGGCATGGTACGGCAAATGGGGGCCGCTGATCCGCATCACATCGGCGCCATGTTCCGCCAGCGTGCGTCCGCAGGTTGGCCCCGCCAGAACGCGGGTCAGGTCCAGCGCGCGGATACCTGAAAGCGGGCGGTCGCCCGGCCCCAATGGCTCCGGGTCACTGTCGCCGATCCTGATTACCTCAAGCAGCGGCAGCCCGGCCACAACCTCCCCCTGGGGATGCTGCGCCCATTCCGCATTATCGCGGGCCATGACCGCGCAGAGTCCTTCGGCGACAAATGTATCCTCGAGTTCCTGCGCGTCCCATTTCGCGACAGCGGCGGCGGCGGAATCCCGTTCGTCGGCGCAACCGAGAACCCGGATCGCCCCGGCACGGTGGTGCGGGAAATTGCAGTGCAGTTGAACCCAGCGGCTGTCGCGGGTCCGGTAATAGCCGGAGAGCGCATCCCAGGAGGGCGGTTTCGGCGTGTTGACGATGTGCACGTATAACTGGCTTCGCATCGCCATGGCGGCGGTCCGGACATCGATGGAAACATCCTGCCGGCGCCCGGTGCGCATTTCCCACAGATCCGCCGCGGCCAGCCCCGTCGCGCCGATCGTCGCCGCCCCTGCCGCTCCAATCCGGAAATTGGACGGCAGGATCGGATCGCTACCGGAAATTTTCAGATGTCCGGACGGTATGCGGTTCCAGCCGACAATATCAAGTATCTGACCAAGCGCCTGCCGGGCCATGCCGGCTTCGGACCCGCTCATATCGTTCATCGCCCAGTCTCCGTCCACCGAAAAGGCAAGGCTAATCCAACGGCGACCTTCCGCCAAGAGCACGCCGCGCCGGCGATCCGCCGGCCTTCCGGTCTCCGCGCCCCTGCATGAGGTAAATGCCGCCTGGACCGGCCCTGTTAGACCAGCTTCACAAGGTTGGATGGAACCTGTTGCGGTTCCATCTAACCCTGATGTTGCTATAATTTCACGTCACGATGCCGCGGCAAGCGGTCCGCGCATCAGCTGACCGGCGAATTGTCCCGTGGAGACGCCGTTTTCGAATGCAACCACGCCGTTAACGATCGTTGCCACGATACCGTCCGCCTTCTGCACGAAACGGCGCGCACCGCCGGGAAGGTCCCGCTGCACCGTCGGCATGAGCGGCCGGACGTTGTCTGCGTCGAATATGACGATATCGGCGGCATATCCCGTGCGCAACAGCCCCCGGTTGGGCATTTCCCAGGCCGAGGCGTTCTCGAAGGTCATCATGCGGATGGCTTCCTCCAGCGTAAACGCCTGCTTGTCCCGAACCCAGTAGGCCAGCATATGCGTTTGCAGCGACGATCCCATTTCCTGGCATACATGGGCCCCGGAATCGGAGAACGTCGCCAAGGTGCGCGGGTGTTTCAGCATACCCAGCACGTCTTCGGGCCGTTCGTTCACGATGGGCTGGACGAAAATCTGGTCCTCGTTCGCCAGCATCAGGTCCAGGACAACCTCGACCGGATGTTTCCCGCTTTCCTGCGACAGTTCGGCGATGGTGGGATCCTCCCACCGTGTATCCTTCATCGCGAACAGATTGGTGTAATCCGGCTTCTTCGGATCCGTCGTCGCCATGCCGCCGCCCTGGAACTCGCTGTCGCGCGGCTTCATCCCGGCTTCGTCGGCGACCAGCCGTGCCCTGATTTCCGGGTCCCGCATCATCTGTTTCTGTTCGTCGATCGGCCGCGAGCGGACGTCGGCCCAGTTCGGCAGGACATCGAACGGCAGGTAGGATTTCAGCGAGAACAGCGCGTTGATCGACCGCGTCGTCGATTGCCCGTACATGCGGCCGCCAGCGGCAACCGTATCGTCGATATACCGGGTCTGATACTGCCACGGGTTCGGGTCGACGCCCTGTCGGGTCGATATCGTTCCGAACATGACCGGCCGGCCGCTTGCCAACGCGACCCGCCGCAATTCGTCGAGGCAGGCGCGCTGCGCCTCCCCGGAGGCAACGTCCGGGCCGATCTGGAAGATGCCGGCGTTCAGATCCGTCATCGCCGTCGTCAGCTGGTGGATTTCGTTCCAGTCGCCGATGCGGCTGGCAACCGGCGAACCGTCCGGCGCGAAATGGGTCGATGCCCGCGATGTCGAAAACCCGAACGCGCCGGCGCGGATTGCCTCGGAAACCCGCGCCGTCATCTGCTTCAGGTCGTCCTCGGTCGCTTTTTCATGCATCGCGCGCTCGCCCATGACATACATGCGCAACGCCGAATGACCGATATAGGCGCCGTAATTGAGCGCTTTCGGCACCGTGTCCACCATCTGCAGATATTCGGGATAGGTCTCCCAGGTCCAGTTGATGCCGGCCATGACCGCTTCCGCCGGGATATCCTCCACCGCTTCAAGGCATTTCGCATACCATTCGCGGTCTTTTTCCCGGCAGGGCGCGAGCGCGAAGCCGCAATTGCCCATCACCACACTGGTCACCCCGTGCCAGCACGAGCAACTGCCCAGCGGATCCCAGGCGACCTGCGCATCCATGTGGGTGTGGCCGTCGATGAAGCCCGGCGCGACGATCAATCCGTCCGCATCGATCACACGATCCGCGGCTGCGCGAATACGACCGATCTCGACAATCTTTCCATCCCTGATACCGATATCCGCCCGATACCGCGACTGGCCGGAGCCATCGATAACCGTGCCATTCCTGATAATCAAATCCAGACTCATAATCGCTTCCTCCCGACGGGCTGCCACGAAGACACCTTGGCGGAATCGATCTTAACCCCATTCCGGAGGACAGGTCACCAGCCTTGTCAGCCAGATTGGCGCTTATAGCACATCAGGTTTGAATGGAACCGGTTGCGGTTCCATTCAAACCTGTAAATATGCCATATCTATCAATAAGATAAACCGGATTCACGTGTTTGATCTATAGGATTTTCCAGCTGCCATCGGGTTGGCGGCACGCCGTGCCATAAGCCTCTTCCATCCGTCCGCCGACGGATACGGTCTGCTGGTATTCGCGGCAATAGGCGCCGGTTGCGGTATGGGTGCCTTCGCGCACGGCCACGACGCTGCCCTGGTTGCCGGTGTCCGGATTGTGCCAGACGACGGGCTGGCCGATCGGCGCCGACTGCGCCGACTGCACTGCCTGACCGGCATAGGCCCGATCCGCCCGGTCCAGTGACTTTCCGACCGAATTTCCCAGGAATGCGCCACCCAGTGTGCCGAGGGCAACCGAAACAAGTTGCCCGCGCCCGGAACCGATCTGCGATCCGGCAAGCGCGCCCAGGCCGGCGCCAAGAAGCGTTCCGCCAGCCTGCTTCTGTCCGCCGGCAGTCTGGCAGGCCCCGAGAGACAGGACTATTGCACAGGCCAGCGCCACTTTCGAAATTCGATTGATTGACATGTCCTTCTCCTGAAGGCCGTTACGGGTCCGCCGCAATCCGATAATTGTATTTGAATGCATTATTACCGTCAATTTTTTTTGCATAAAGAGTTGTTTTTTGTGGACCTGATCATTTATTCAAACGATAACAGATGGTTATTTTTCCTGATTCCTGTCGCAATTCGGTCGGTTTGTGGCACTGGCGGATTCCGATAGAGGGTTTTGATGCAAGGTACTTCGAAAAGGGTGCAAAACAGGCAGGAATCGGTGTTATTACGACACGGGTAGCGGGACAGGGGCGGCATGACGGCAAAATACACGCGCGCGCAACACAAGCAGTATCTGGAAATGACGGACAGCATCGGTCGATGCTGGGTCGAGATATTCCAGGGCGACACCGACTTCTACTCCGCCGCGTACTGGGATCTGCTGACAGAAATCTGGCGATCCGACAAACCGGTCCGAAAAACGGATGCGCTGCGCTATATGAAGGCGATCAAGAGCGCCCACACGGCCAGCAAATACGTCGAATCCTCCCTGAAACGGGGCTTCCTCATCGAATCCGACAACCCGGAAGACGCGCGTTCCAAACTGCTGTCGCTTTCGGCCGCCATGCGCCAGCGGCTCGACTGTTTCTTTGACCAGGCCGTCGACGGCATCCACCGGACAACCCGGACAATCGATGAAATCGGTCCCCCGCCCGAAGACCGGTGACTCACGCTCACCCCGCCGCAATCTTCCCTCCATATCAAAAGTGACGCCATGACCGACATCATCAAAGGCCTTCGGGTTGTCGAGGCATCCGCCTTCATCGCCGCCCCCTATGCGGGGCTGACCCTTGCGCAGCTGGGCGCGGATGTGATCCGTATCGACCCCGTCGGCGGCGGGCTCGACCACAAGCGCTGGCCGATCACACGGGACGGCAACAGCCTGTACTGGGCCGGGCTGAACAAGGGCAAACGCTCGATCATGCTCAACGCCCGCGATCCGGAAGGCCGGGAGCTGGCGCATGCGCTGATGACCCGTCCCGGCCCCGGCGCCGGCATCGTCCTCACCAACCTGCCGGCGCGCGGCTGGCTCGCCTTTGACGGGCTGAAAGCCCGGCGCGAGGACCTCATCATGCTCGGCATCACCGGCAACCGGGACGGCTCGGTCGCGCTCGACTATACCGTCAACGCCGCCGCCGGCTTCCCGCTGGTGACCGGCCCCGCCGGCCATGCCGGCCCGGTCAACCACGTCATGCCGGTCTGGGACGTCGTCGCCGGGCTGAGCGCGGTGACCGCGATCCTCGCCGCCGAACGGATGCGCCGGGATACAGGACAGGGCCAGTACATCGCCCATGCGCTGTCCGACGCCGCCTTCTCGACGCTGAGCCATCTGGGCTATATCGCCGAGGTGCAGATCAATGGCGACGACCGCCCCGCGACCGGCAACCAGGTCTACGGCACCTATGGCTGCGACTTCGCCACGGCCGACGGGCGCCGCGTCATGATCACCGCCTTCACCACCCGCCACTGGCATGCCCTGCTGGAGGCCACCGGGCTGGCGGCCCGCATGGCCAAGGTCGCGGAACTGTTCGATCTGGACCTGGACCGCGAGGAAGCCCGCTGGGAGGCCCGCGACACCATCACCGCCCTGCTCAAACCCTGGTTCGCCGCCCGGACGCTGGACCAGATCCGCACGGCCATGAACGCGGTCGGCGCCTGCTGGGGGCCCTATCAAAGCTTCGCGCAGGCCGTCGGCGAGGATCCGCGCCTGTCGACGGAAAACCCGATGTTCCAGGAAATCGACCAGCCCGGCATCGGCCGGCATATCGCCGCCGGGCCGATGGTGGATTTCGGCGCGGCGCCCCGGACGCCGGTGAAGCCCGCGCCGCGGCTGGGCGCGGATACGGATGCGATCCTGTCCGGCGAACTCGGCCTCGACAGCGGCCAGATCGGCCGGCTGCACGACGCCGGCATCGTCGCCGGGCCGGAAAAGGGTTAGCTGCCCGCCTTCAGCGCATCCCAGTATTCGCGGTTCACCCCGTCGATCAGCCCGTCATGCATGACGCCGAGACAGTGCCGGTAGCCGTAATGCGCATCTGAACCGGCGCCGCCGGCGCTGTCGGCTACGCCGCCGCATGCGTCGAAGGCTTTTTCCGCATGCGCTTTCGCCTCCGCCGATACCCTGGCCTCCAGGGCGCGGCGCTGGGCCTCGCGGCGTTCGCCTTCCGTGGTATGGCGGTTGCGCGGCAGGGCGTTGATCGCCGTGCGCACCACTTTCGCGCCATCCAGCGTATCGCCGCGCTGGCCGAGGATCTTTTCCGCGACGCCGCGCTGGGTCGTCTGCGCGATCTTCCGGTCCGCCTCGGTCTGCGGGTTGTCGTCCTGCGGTTCCGCATCGGGAAACAGCAGGACATTGCCCGTGATCCGAACCGACAGGGATGCCAGCCCGTTGCGACGCATGACCGATTCATCGACGCTCAGCGTGACCGCGTAATGATCGCGTTCCGCCAGCACCCGCAGATACCGGTCGGCCGGCAGGACGATTTGGCGCCCGCCGGCCGTTTCGCCGATCAGGGTCATTGTGTCGTCCTTGCGGGTGCTTTTGGCGCCCGTCAGGCCATCGGGCCCGGCGGCGACGCTGTATCCCTTGCCGCGCTCCGGATTGGCCCGGTCCGGCTGCAGGCAGATGGCCGCGACCTCTGCCGTACATTGTCCGGACTCGCAGGTCAGCGGCAGTTCTTCGGTGGGTGTCACGACCATCAGGACCTGCGGCGCGGCCTGTGGCGTTCCGGTCAGCCCCGCGATACCGATAACGGCCGCGGCAGTAAATACTCCGAGACGCATGAGCTTTCTCCCAGAATGGCTGTATTACCCCGGCAGCATATCACAATTATGCGGTTCATCGAACACGATTAGCGTGTATTCAGCAGCCCAGTTGCCGCGCCAGGTCGATCAGGTCGGTGGCCACATAGTCGAAATCGTGCTCCGGCGTCAGTCCCGCCGTCTGGTCCGGACCCCGGTCCTTGCGCGGGAAGAACGCCGTCCGCAAGCCGCAGGCCTTCGCCGCCGCCAGGTCGTCGTTATGCGCCGCGGACATCATCACCTGGTCGCGCGGCAGGTCCAGCATTTCGCAGGCGCGGATATAGGCCTCGGGCTGCGGTTTGTAATAGCCGACAACCTCCGCGCCCAGGATCGTGTCCCAGGGCAGACCCGCATGTTTCGCCATATTGACCATCAGCGCGACATTCCCGTTGGACTGGGTCGCGATGATGTACTTCGATTTCAACCGCGTCAGCCCCTCGACCGAATCCGGCCAGGGGTCGAGCCGGTGCCAGGCGTGATTGAAATCGTCAATCGCGGCGTCGTCCAGTTGGGTAATGCCGGTCTTCGCCAGCATGTCGACCAGATTTTCCCGATGCAGCACGTCCAGTTTCACGAAATCCCGCTCGCCATTGCGGACGCGCGCCATCGCCGGCTGGTACAGTCCGCGCCAGCCATCGGCAAAGGCCGCCCAGTCCGTATCGACCCCATGGCGTTTGCCGACCGCCTGCCCTTCACGAATGATGCTGGCGCGCCAGTCTACTACTGAACCGAATACATCGAATATCAGCGCCCTGATTACCGGTGCGGCCATGACTGTCCCTTTCTCCGTTAACGTGTCTTCGCTGCGATGCGCATTACGGCACGCCGGCAAAAACTATCGTCTCGATCGGCTTTCTATTGGCATTTATTTGTATTTGGCGTTTCAGGCCTCCGGCCACTCACCGGGAGGGAGCGTAGGCCAGCGCCATGCCGGACGCCAAAAAAATTTCCTGCGCTTAACATCGCTTAACATCGGTTAACATTTTCTCCTGTCGACAGCCTGTTCTCCATGGCGATGCAAACCTTTCCACCCTGGCAGAATCCGCTTTTCCACGGACCGGCCTCTCCGGAAAATATCGAGTCGCTGGCATCGGCGGCTTCTGCAGGCTTCGGCCCGGAACAACGATCCGGCTGCGCCGCCCCCCTGTCCCTGTGGACGGTTGAGCACGCCAATTTCAAACCCGTATAGGAATATAAACTTTTTACCGGAAATATGCAAGCGTCATGACTACCCGGCTTATCCCGCAGGCGCCGGACCGTCAGGGTACAATCATGAATCGTTAACGTGCGAGGATTTCGGCGCGGAATGCCGGGT
>JBBDQU010000052.1 GCA_040905865.1 Alphaproteobacteria bacterium | reverse complement strand
GAGCACTAGATTGTGGATCTAGGGGTCGTGGGTTCAATTCCCATCAGCCACCCCACTCTCAGGCTTGTCCATACCCGATACCCTGAAACCCCCGGCGCCGCGCTCGTCCTGTCCACGGCCGGTTGTTTACCGGCGGATATTTTCCGCTATCATCCTCGTATCGACCGAAATTTACCGAGGAGCGGCGCCATGACGAACCTGACGGGCAAATGCCTATGCGGCAATATCACCTTCACTGCGGATACCGATATCAAGCTGATGGCCAATTGCCATTGCAGCGATTGCCGCGCCGCGACCGGCGCCGCCTATGGGACGCTGGTGTTTGTTGCGGCCGATTCTCTGAAGGTTTCCGGCACGCCAAAGGTGTTCCGGCACAAATCCGATAGCGGTTCCGACATGGAAAAGCACTTCTGCCCGGATTGCGGTTCTCAACTGTTCGGCAGGAATTCCAACCGCGCCGGCATGGTCAGCCTGCGCGCCGGCGTCCTGGACCAGACGGATCTGATCAAGCCGGCCGTCAATGTCTACCTGTCCAGCAGAATTCCCTCGACGCCCATTGATCCGGCGCTCAAGGGTTTTGAGAAAATGCCGGGCTGACCTTTCGGTCAGGTCATATACTCCCCGCCATTCACGTGCAGCATCTGCCCGGTGATGAAGCGGGAGGCGGGCTGGCAGAGGAACCCGACGGCGTTGGCGATGTCCGCCGGTTCGCCATCGAATCCGATTGGCAGCGAGTCGGGTACATTGGCCGGGTGCGGGCCGGAGGTGGCGGAACGCAGCCCGCCGATTTTGCCGACATTGACCGTATTCACGGTGATGCCCCGGGCGCAGAACTCACTGGACAGGCTGCGGGTCATCGCATCCAGGCCGCCCTTGCCCGCGTGGACATGCAGCCGCTCCGCGTAGCCGACCAGATTCCCGGATCCGCTGATATTCACGATCCGGCCCCAGCCGCATTCCAGCATATGGGGAATGACCGCCCGCGAGCACAGGAACGCGCCGTCGAGAATGATATGCACGACGCGGTGAAATTCCGCCAGGCTGAGTTCCAGTGTCGGGATCCGGCCCCGGTCCGCCGCATTGTTGACCAGGATATCGACCCCGCCCAGATCTCGCGTGATCGCGGCGGTCATATCGGTTACGGCCTGTTCGTCGGTCACGTCGGCGATATAGACGCCGGCCTTGCCGCCTGATGCCTCGATTTCCTGCTTCACCGCCTCGGCCTCGTCGACGGAACGCCGGGTATTGATGGCGATGGCGGCGCCGAAGCGCGCCAGTTCCAGCGCGGTTGCCCGGCCGGATCGGCGGACCGCCCCGGTGATCAGTGCCGTTTTGCCGGCCAGCGATTTTTCGATGGAGTCGCCCATGCGTATCCCTCCCGGAGTGCGGTTACCTGTTTCTCCAGTAGGGCAGTTCAGCGTGGTTCGCACAAGGGGGCGCCGGGCCGCGTCGCGGCATGGCGTCAGGCGTCGGAAACGTTCAGTTTGCTGTCTGTCTTCTTGCTGTCGCGCAGGATGCGCCTGACCTCGCGCCAGATGCTGAGGCGGTAATTATCACGCGCGGCATGCGCCTCGGCAATTCCGTCGCGGACCGTTTCCAGAGCGCCGTCCAGGCCGAATTGTTCAACAAGATGGCCGGCAATCTGGTCCGGGCGGTCATTCATGCGGGGCGTGTTCCCTGGTTGATGCGGCATTGTGTTGTTTGAAGCGAAACGCCTTTTATCTGACGCCAGGATTGCGTCAGATAAAAGGCGGAAACCTGCTTAATCGCGATTTTCTTTAGCGCATAGCGGCCGAAGTCGCTATCGCGGAAAGATGAAATTTTTCCCGGCCGCAAGGCGAGTAATTGCAAGTGCAGTATCCAGAATTTTATCTGTATATAGTATTAATTATGCTTTAATTAATAAATTATTAGAACTTGTTTAAGTTAAATAAATATATTTTGAAGTAATAGATTTTTTTATTTAATACTACTCTCCGGTTTAACTGGATTGACGGAACGGCCATTCAGGATGGTGTCATTTCTGGCCAGGCGTTACGGGATGAGGTTCCCCTGCATGAAACTCCTGCGGTCGACTTCCGGCGGCATGATGGTGGAGTTCGCCTTCGTCGCGCCGTTTGTCATTCTGTTGATGGTATCGACGGTCGAAGTCGGGGTGACGCTGTTTGTCGGCGCGGCGCTGGAAGGCGCGGCGGAAGCGGCGGCGCGGCAGATCCGGACCGGTCAGGTTCAGGTCGCCGCCAACCCGCTGGAGGCTTTCCGCAGCAGGCTTTGCGCCGAGTTGTTCAACCTGATCGAATGCAATGAAGTGGCATTCGACGTCCGTAAGTTCGACGATTTTGCATCGGTCGATACGACCCTGGAGTTCGACGAGGAAGGGCAACTGGTCGATGCCGCCTTTGCGCCGGGCGACAGCGGTGAAATCACCATCATACGGGTTCTGTACCGTTGGCAGTATATGACGCCCCTTGTGGCGCAGGCTTTGTCTTCCGATGGAACCGGCAGCACGGTGCTGATGGCGACCATGGCTTTCCAGAACGAACCGTATGAGTTGGGCGGATGATGCGATTATCCGATCATTTTGTCCGGTGTCTGCAATGCACGCGTGGCGCGGCGCTGACCGAATTCATCCTCATCGTGCCAATGATGGCGCTGATGCTGGCAGGTGTGGTGGAGGCGACCGCGATGCTGCGCCTCGACCGGAAGCTGCAGAACGCCGCCTATGCGACCGCGGATCTGACAACCCAGAAACCGCTCCTGCAAAATACCCGGCTGGCGGACATATTCTCCGCGGCCGATCTTGTCATTCAGCCATACTTGGAACAGGGGCTTTCGGTCGGTATTTCCAGCGTCAAATTCGATCCCGATGACGGTACGCCGAGTGTCGATTGGGTGGAAAGCCTGCGGGGAGGCACGGTCGCGAATGCAATCGGCCTGGCCGCCGGGTTGGGGACGCCGGGAAGCAGCGTCGTCATTGTCCGCGCGCAATACACCTATACGCCCCTGTTCGGGGACCTTGTGTTCGGCAACATCCATCTTGAAGAAGTCGCTTTCGCACATCCGCGGCGCAGCGCGTCGATTGCGCGGGAATGACCGGAGACTGTCATGATTCAGTTCATATTTGAATTTGCGTCCCGCTTTTCGCGGTTCCTGGTTACCCTGATGCGCCACCAGCGCGGCAGCGTCCTGGTGCTGTGGGCCTTCGCCGCCGTGCCTGTGGTACTGGGTGTGGGGACGGTTGTGGACGTGTCGCGCGCCTATATGGCGAAGTCGCGGCTTGCCTTTTCCCTCGATGCGGCCGGACTGGCGGCGGGCGCCGCCGGCAGTACCGAAGCCGAAATCAAAAGCATCGCGGAACAGTACTTCTTCGCCAATTACACGGCGGATTCCCCGGGCACCCCCTCGACGCCGACGGTGACCGTTGACGGCGGCGTCATCGCCATTTCCGGCTCGGTGACCATCGAAACGACGATCATGCAACTGGTCGGACAGGGTGAAATCACCGTGGTTGCGTCGGCGGAAATCCTGCGCAAGGGGCTGGAGGTTGCGCTGATTCTGGACAATACGGGTTCGATGGCGGGCAGCAAGCTGGAATCACTGCGCGATGCGTCACAGGACCTGGTCGATATCCTGTTTCAGGTGCCGGAACTGCAGGCCAATCTGAAAGTCGGGATCGTGCCGTATTCGGCATCGGTCAATGTCGGCAGTATTGCCCCCGGCATCGTTACGGCGGCGCACGCGGCGACGTATGATCCGACGGACAATGAAAGTTGGAGCGGCTGCGTGCTGGGCCGCAGCTATCCGAACGATGTCCAGGATATTCCGTTCAGCGCGGGCAACGAATGGCCGCGGTACCTGTGGGATTCGGCGTCGGACAATGTCTGGCCGGTCGTCAAGGATAATCCGAGCTTCTGCAACAACAGTACGGGTCCCAATCTCGGCTGCCCCACGCCGATTGTTCCGCTGACGGCAAACAAGGACACGCTCGACGCGGCCGTGGGCGCGATGGCGGCCTGGTGCCGGGGCGGCACGTTCAGCAATCTCGGCATGATTTGGGGCTGGCGCGTTTTATCGCCGGAAGCGCCGTTCTCCGAAGGCCTGCCCTACCAGACGCCGGGTTACGACAAGGTCGCGATCCTGATGACGGATGGCGTGAACGGGTACTACACGCCGCCGGGCAGTGCGTTTTCCGCCGATTACGCGGGCTATGGACGGCTTCATGATGGCGCGCTGGGTACAACGAACAAGGGCGTTGCAACAACCATCATGAATAATCGCCTGTCGGAGGTCTGCAATAACATGAAGGCGGAAGGAATCATTATCTATACCGTGACGTTCCAGTTGAACAACTCGAACACGAAGCAGATCTATGAAAACTGCGCCTCGGATACTGACAAGTACTTCGATTCCGGCAATGGAACCGCATTGCAGAACGCTTTCAAGGATATTGCGGAACAGCTCATTAACCTGAGGGTCAGCAAATAATCATGTAATTTATGTCGTCAGTATGCCGCGTTAACGGCTTGTTAATTTTTTCCCGGTTAAGTGGAAGACTGTCCTTGCTGGGAGAAAGTTCATGAACCTTACAACGTCGGCAGCCAGTGAACGGAACATGATGGAGACGTGGACGGTGCGCCGCGCGACGTTTTTCATCGCCGGCGGCAGCGCCGTCATCTGGGGTTACCTTGTGTATGCAGTAGCCTCTCTGTTCTGAATCGGGAACGTCTTTACCCGACCCGGTATTTCTCGATGATCGCCGGGTCCGGATCCGCGCCGAGGCCCGGCCCCTCCGGCACCTTGAACGCGGCGCCTTCCGGCGCGATCACGCTGCCGTACAGCGTCGCCTCCGGCGTTACATAATAGCTTTCAATCAGGCCTGGCACCGGTTGCGCGGCCATCAACTGAAGCGTCGCGAGGAAACCCGGGCCAAAATAGGGCGAATGCGGCACCACGGTCACGCCTTGGGTTTCCGCCAGTGTCGCGACTTTCCGGAACTCCGTGATGCCGCCGACCTTGGTCACGCTGGGCTGGGCGTAGTCGACCGCCTCCGCCGCAAACATGGCCTGGAATTCATAGGCGGTACAGGCGTTTTCCCCGATCGCGATGGGGATGCCGCTTTCGCGCCGCAGCCGCGCCAGCGCCCGAAAATCCTCCGGCCCGAAGATCGGTTCCTCCAGCCAGAACGGGTCGTACTGCTTCATCCATCTGGCGGCGAGCCGCGCCTGTGCCGGCGTCCAGGGGCAGTTGGTGTCGATCATGATGGCGATATCGGGGCCGACCGTTTCGCGCGCCGCGCGAACCTCCGGTTCGGTAATTTCGTGCAGCTTGATATACTTGAATCCTTCATCGACGGCCTTGCGGCAGTTGTCGACGACCGAATCGACATCGGCGAAACGGAACAGGCTGGCATAGCCCTCGATCCGCTTGTGCGCCGGGCCGCCCAGCAGCTTGTGCACCGGCACGCCCGCCGCCTTGCCCGCGATATCCCAGAGGGCGAGATCCAGCCCCGACAGCCCGAAGATCGTGATGCCGTGCCGGCCGAACAGGTGCAGCTTCTGCTGCAGGTCGCGGCTCAGCCCGGCGATGTTGCTGGCGTCCTGTCCGATGGCGAAGGGCGCGATGGTGTCTTCGATCACCGCCTGCACCGCGCGGCGGCAGCCATAGCTGAACGCCTCGCCGTAGCCGACGATCCCCGTATCGGTCGTGACCTGGACGAGTACGATGGAGAGGACCTTCCAGCCGCGACCCCCGCTGGCCTTCGGACCGCCGCGGTGGTTGAAGGGAACCTCCAGGGCGATGGTCTTGATGTCGGTGATTTTCACGGTCACACTCCTGATTTCTGCGCTTCATTTGCGGCGATGGTATACGTTGTCACCAGCGGGGCCAATGCCCCGTTCGCGGAATGGATGAGTCGATGAGCAATCAGGGAGATGGGTTAGCCGGAGCCGCGCGGCGCCTGGAGGCCGCGCTGGCGGAAGACCCCGAAAACGCCATGCTGCGCGCGCGGCTTGGCGCGGCGCGGCTGGCGATGGGCGACCATGCGGCCGGTATCGCGGCGCTGCGCGAGGCCGCGGCGCTGGATGCGCGATCGGCCCTGTTGCGAAACGAACTCGGCGTCGCGCTGGCCGCGACCGGGGCCGTGGCGGAAGCAGAGCGCACGATGCGCAAGGCGCTGATGCTGGATCCGGAGATGCCGGAAATTCACAACAATTACGGCAATATACTGCGCCAGGCCGGCGATCCGGCGAAAGCCGCCGCCTGTTACCAGGCCGCGCTGCGGCGCCGGCCGGATTATACCCAGGCGCGCGTCAATCTGGGGGTTGTTCTGCTGGAATCGGGGCAACCGGAACGGGCCATCGAATGCTTCGACATGGTCCTCTCGGCCCGCCCCGAGGATGCGACTGCCTGGAGCCACAAGGCCGCGGCGCTGACGTCGCTTGGCCGTTTCATGGAGGCCGAAACCGCCTGCCGGCGCGCCATCGTCGCCGATCCGGGCCGGGCGGAAACACACAATAATTACGCGATCCTGCTGAAGGCGCTGGGCCGTCTGGACGAGGCCCGGGCATCCTATACCCGGGCCGTCGCCTATGCGCCCGACGACCCGGGGGTCCATTCGAACCTGCTGATGTGCCTGGGCTACGATCCTGCCATGACCGCGGCGAAACTGGTTGCCGAGCACCGTGCATGGGCGCGATGCCACGCCCCGGCGGCGCCGGCGCCGGTGTTCGACCCGCCGGCCGGGGGCGCGCTGCGGGTCGGCTATGTTTCCCCCGATTTCCACGAACATTCGGTCGCCTATTTTCTGAAATCGGTGTTCCGCCACCACAACCCGTCGCGTATCGCGCTGTATGCCTATAGCGATGTCGCCACCCCAGACACGATCACCGCGGCATTGCGCGGATTCGCCGGGGAATGGCGCGATACCCGGACGGACAGCGATGCCGCATTGTATGACCGCATCCGCGCCGACGGCATTCAGGTGCTGGTCGACCTGACGGGGCATACCGGGCGCAACCGGTTGCCGGTCTTCGCCCGCCGCGCCGCGCCGGTGCAGATAACCTGGCTCGGCTATGGCGCGACGACCGGCCTGCCGCAGATGGATTACCGCCTGACGGACGATCTTGCCGACCCGGCGGGCGCCGAAGCCTGGTGGACGGAAGCGCTGTGGCGGCTGCCGGGCGGTTTCCTGTGTTACGCCCCGCCGGAATCGCCGCTGCCGGAAAGCGCCGCCAAGGACCACGTGACCTTCGGTTCCTTCAACAACCTGTCGAAAATGAACCCGGCGGTGATCGCATTATGGGCGCGGGTGCTGAACGCCGTGCCGGATTCGCGGCTGCTGCTGAAGGCGCGGCAGCTTGCCGATTCCGATGTCGGGCAGCGGATACGCGACGCCTTTGCCGGGCACGGCGTCGATCCATCGCATCTAGATTTCGCGGCCAGGACGGCGTCCCGCGACGATCACCTCGCCCTTTACGGCGCGGTCGATATCGCGCTCGATACCTTCCCGTATAACGGGGCGACGACGAGTTGCGAGGCGCTGTGGATGGGCACGCCGGTCGTGACGCTGGCGGGGGACCGTTCGACGGCGCGCTACGGCGCGAGCCTGCTGACCCATGCCGGCTGCGGCGAATGGGTTGCCGCTTCGCCCGACCAATTCGTCGCCATCGCCGCGGCGCTGGCGCGGCGCCGGCCGGACCGGGCCGCATTGCGGGACAGGCTCGCCTTGTCGGGGCTGACCGATGGGGCGCGGGCGGCGCGGGAACTGGAGGCTGCCTATGAATCCATGTGGCGGCGATGGCTGGAAACGCAATGACCGATTGGCTTTGGTGACGCCTTATTTTTCGCTATTGCCGCATCGGCGGATTGGAGGAAAACATGCTTTCGGCTGAAGACAATGACCTGCTGACGCAGACCGGCGCGGATACGGCCATGGGCGCGTATTTTCGTCGCTTCTGGCAGCCCGTGGCGCTGTCCGAGGAACTGGCGGAGCCTGACGGTGCGCCGGTCAGGGTGACGGTGCTGGGCGAGGAACTGGTCGCCTTCCGCGATACCGAGGGACGGATCGGCCTGATCCAGGCGCATTGCCCGCATCGCGGCGCGGACCTGTTTTACGGATGCAACGAGGAATGCGGCCTGCGCTGCGTGTACCACGGCTGGAAATTCGATGTGGCCGGCAAGGCGATGGACCTGCCCAACGTGCCGCCGGGCGCGCGTCACCATGACACCGTGCGGGCGAAATCCTATCCGACGCGCGAATACGGCGAAATCGTCTGGGCCTGGCTCGGCCCGCAGGACAGGGTACCCGATATCCCGAAGCTGGAATTCGGCCTGGTGACGCCGCAGCAGCGCCATGTCACCAAACAGCTGATCGAATGCAACTGGGCGCAGGTCCTGGAAGGCGACCTCGACACGTCGCATTTTTCGTTCCTGCACATGCCGGCGCCGTCGGTGCCGTCCAACGAGAACCCCGACGCGCCCGCCGATGCCCGCCGGCTGAAATGGATCCGCAATGACCCGATGCCCCGGTTTCAGATTCTGGAGCACGATGCCGGTTTCGTGGTCGGCGGCGCGCGGGCGGCGGATGAGGACGGGACCTACTGGCGGATGACGCAATTCATGCTGCCGTCGCACGGGACCGGCCCGTCGACGCTGCCCGGCGAAACCTATTTCGGATTCACGGTCGTACCGATCACCGACCGCGCCAGCTGGATCTATTGCTATGCCTGGAACCCGGAGCGGGAGATTGGCGCGGCGGAGCGCGCGAAGCTTCGCAAGGGGCACGGCATCATGGCCGAACTCGGCCCCGGCTATGTGCCGCTGCGCAACCGGTCCAACGAATTCCAGATCGACCGGGCGGCGCAGAAAACGGAGAGCTTTACCGGGGTAAAGGGGCTTGCCGAACAGGACCTGATGATCCAGCAAAGCCAGGGGTATATCGTCGACCGAACGGCGGAAACCCTGACGGCGACCGACGCCGCCGTGGTCCGGTTCCGGCGCACCTTGCTGGACGCGGCCAGGTCGCTTGCAGACGGCGCGGAACCCGAACAGCCCTGGAAACCCGAAGCCTACCGGACCCGGCCCGGAAGCTGGTTTTCCGGGGAAGGGGCGGATTTTGAGGACGTGCTGGTCGACCGGTTCGGGGATCCGCGCGGACGGGTGCGGACAGACATGACCGGATAGGGATGGCGGGACCGGCGTTGCCCGGTTGCTGGCGGAAGCGGGTGGAATCGGGTAGGCAGGGTCTGTTCGCCGGTCGCGCGGGGTGCCCGCGCGACGGCATTGTCAGGATTGCCGAATGGTCACGGAACATATCAGGGAATCGTCCGGCGCGTTGTTTACCCGCCCGGCCATCGTCATGCCGGCGGCGGACGCCGCCCGGATCGTCGCGCAGGCGCTGCGGCGATGGCAATTGCCGGGTGCGGCGGCGGCCCGCAAGGTGATGGGGCAGCTTGCCCGGGAATTCCAGGATGACGAGATGCCGGACGAATTTTGGCACGAGGCCTCGTCGAAGCAGTTCCGGGAATTCTTCATCTGGGGGCATGACCATGACTTCGGCCACAATGTCATGCGCGGCGGCGCCATGGGCGCGCGCCATATCGAAATCGCCACGGAGGCGATCCAGACGGGATTTCTGCCGCCTGACCTGAACAACCGGAAAGTGCTCGATATCGGCTGCTGGTCCGGCGGCGATGTGCTGGTGCTGGGCGGTCTTGGCGCGGCGGTGACGGCGACCGAGGAACATCCGCGTTCGGCGGCCTCCGCGGCCCGGTTGCTGGAACTGGTCGGCTGTCCGTCCCAAGTGCGGGAGATGAGCGTCTACCGGGACGATCCGGCCCTTCGGCAGACATTCGATATCGTTTATTGCAGCGGTGTCCTGTACCACGTGACCGATCCGGTCCTGCTGCTGCGCATCTGTTTCTGCTACCTGCGGCCGGGCGGCCGGCTGATCGTCGAAACCAAGGCGGATACGGAAAGCCGGGGCAGCGTGTGCCATTATTCCGGCACCGCGATCAAGGGGTGGAATTTCTACGCGCCCTCGGAACTGGCGCTGGCGCGCTGGTTCCTGGATGCCGGGTTCGGGGCGGGCGACATCCGGATTCACACCCGGCCGATGAAGCGCTTCCTCGCCTGCGGGATCAAGCGCGGGGCCGCGCCACTGCCGGAAACCGCCGGGTTCTCGCGCCCCGGAAGCTGGCTTGAGGGAGTACACTGAATTGCACGACGACAGCCGGCCGCTGAAGCTTCATATCGGCTGCGGTTCGCGGATCATTCCGGGATTTGTCCATGTGGATACGCGGGCATTGCCGCATGTCGATCATGTGAGCCGGGCGGAGAAACTGGATTTCGTGAAAAGCGGTTCCGTCGATCTGATCTACTGCAGTCACCTGCTGGAACATTACGACCGCGCGCATTTCACCGAACCGCTGCGCGAATGGCTGCGCGTACTGCGGCCCGGGGGCGTGCTGCGGCTGTCGGTTCCCGATTTCGCCGCCTGCGCTAAAATCTATCACGAACATGGCCTGGCGGACGGGTTGAACGGCGTCGTCGGCCTGATCGTCGGCGGGCAGCGCGACGAGTATGATTTTCACCAGATGATATTCGACGAGGCCTTCCTGACGGCCGCGCTGCTGCAGACCGGATTCGGCGAGGTGCGCCGCTGGGACTGGCGCAAAACGGAACACAGCCATGTCGACGACTATTCGCAGTCCTACCTGCCGCATATGGACAAGGTGAACGGGCTGCAGATGAGCCTGAACCTCGAGGCGGTCAAATAGGAACCGGCTGAGATTTTTGGCGCGGACAGGCTGTAATCCGCTGCTATGCTGCCGCCATGGAATTGTTCACGAATTACCCGTCAGGAACGCAATGACCGAGAAAAAAGCCGCCATTGGCTCAACCGATTCCGCCGTGCCGGTGCGGGCCGAGGACCATTTCGACGCGGCGGCGCTGTCGCGGTATATGGAACAGCATGTCGAGGGCTATCGCGGGCCCTTCGATGCGGCGCAGTGCATGGGCGGAATGTCCAACCCGACATTCGTCCTGACCGATGCCGGCGGAAAGCGCTATGTGCTGCGCAAGAAGCCGGCCGGCGACCTGCTGCCTTCCGCGCATGCGGTCGACCGGGAATTCAGGGTGATCCGGGCGCTTGGCCGGACCGATGTGCCGGTGGCGAAGGCCTACGCGCTGTGCGAGGACGAATCGGTTCTCGGTCAGGCCTTCTACATCATGGAATTCGTGCTGGGGCGGGTTGTCCTCGACCCGTCGCTGCCGGATCAGAGCCCGGCGGAGCGCGCCGCGATCTACGATGCGATGAACGACACGCTGGCGAAGCTGCATATGGTCGACTACGAAGCCGTCGGGCTGGGCGATTACGGCCGTGTCGGCGGCTATATGGGCCGGCAGGTCAGCCGCTGGACGAAACAGTACCGCGCGACAGAGACGAGCCGGATCCAGGCGATGGAAGATCTGATCGACTGGCTGCCGAGGAACCTGCCGGATGACAGCGAAACAACCATCGCGCATGGCGACTTCCGGCTGCAGAACATGATCCTGCACCCGACCGAACCGCGCGTGCTGGCGGTGGTGGACTGGGAGTTGGGGACGCTGGGCAATCCGCTCTCGGACCTCGCCTATAACTGCCTGCCCTACCACATGCCCGATCCCAACCGGGGCGACATCATCGGTCTGGACTACAAGACATACGGAGTCCCGTCGGAGGCGGATTACGTCGCCGCCTATTGCCGCCGAACCGGGAGGCCGGAAATCGAAAACTGGCCGTTCTATCTCGTGCTGTCGCTGTTCCGGCTCGCCGCCATCGTGCAGGGCGTCTATTACCGCGGCATCCAGGGGAATTCGCCCTCGCCGGAAGCGGTCAGCAAGGGCGACCTTCCCAGGGTCTGGTCCGAAATGGCCTGGGGCATGGTAAAGAAGTCCAGTTAGCCCCGGACGCCCGCCTTGTAATTGTGGCGGCGCAGTTCCAGCCGCGCGATCTGCTGGCGATGCACCTCGTCCGGGCCATCGGCGAAGCGCAGGGCGCGCAGCCTTGCATACATGTAGGCCAGCGGAAATTCCTGGCTCATCGCGCCGCCGCCATGCAGCTGCATCGCCCGGTCGACCACGTCGAGCGCCATGTTCGGCGCCGCGACCTTGATCATGGCGATTTCCTGGCGGGCCTCCTTGTTGCCGACCGTATCCATCTTGTAGGCGGCCTTCAGCACCAGCAGGCGGCACATGTCGATCTGGATGCGGCTTTCGGCGATCCGTTCCTGGGTCACGCCCCGGTCGGCCAGCTTCACGCCCCAGGTCGTGCGCTCGGTGGCGCGCTGGCACAGCAGTTCCAGCGCCCGTTCGGCGACGCCGATAATCCGCATGCAGTGGTGGATGCGCCCGGGGCCAAGCCGCCCCTGGGCGATTTCGAAGCCGCGCCCTTCGCCGAGCAGCATATTGCCGGCCGGAACCCGGACATTGTCGAAGACGACCTCGCCATGGCCGTGCGGCGCATCGTCGAAACCCATGACGTTCAGCATGCGCAATACGCGGATTCCCGGCGCATCGCGCGGCACCAGGATCATGGATTGCTGGTTATAGGTGGCGGCGTCGGGATCGGTCTTGCCCATGACGATGAGCAGCCTGCAATGCGGGTCGCCGATACCGGACGTCCACCATTTATGGCCGTTGATGACGTATTCGTCGCCGTCGCGTGTAATGCTGGTTTCGATATTGGTGGCGTCGGAGGACGCAACCTTCGGTTCGGTCATGGCGAAGGCGGAACGGATTTCTCCGGCGAGCAGGGGCTCCAGCCATTGCCGCTTCTGATCGTCCGTCGCATAGCGCACCAGCGTTTCCATGTTGCCGGTATCCGGCGCGGAGCAGTTGAACACTTCCGGCGCCCAGTTGACCCGGCCCATGATTTCGCACAGCGGGGCGTATTCGATATTGGTCAGCCCGGCGCCCTGGTCGCTTTCCGGCAGGAACAGGTTCCACAGCCCTTCCGCCTTCGCCTTTTCCTTCAGTTCCGCGATGATGGGAACGGGTTTCCAGCGGGTATCGCCGTCATCCAGCTGTTCGAGGAACGTCGTTTCGTTCGGATATATATGTTCTTCCATGAACGCGCTGACCCGCGCCTGCAATTCGCGTGTGCGTTCGGAATATTCGAAATCCATGGCGTTCCCCCGGATGGCAATGTTGCGCCAGCTTAACGGGCGTCCGCCAGCGGGGAAAGCGCCGCAATGATTCCGGGTCTATTTCCCGCCGACTCGCTGCCAGCTTTCAAGAACGCAATTGGCGCTCTCGTCGGTCAGGCTGTTGAAATACTGCACGACACGGGCGTAAACCGGCGTCGCCTGAAATCCGGCATAGATATCCGTGCTGTGCAGATGACAGAGGATGCGGGTAAAGGTTTCGCAGTCTACGCCAATGGCGCGGCAGGCGATGGCCAGCGCTTCCGGCGACGGATAGAGCGAACGCTCCGCCCAGGCGGAAGTCAGGTTGGTCATCGTTTCGAAGGTGCGCTTGAACAGCGCGATGTTGTCGTGGCTCAGCGCGTCCAGCAGCGATACGGCCGGCCCCTCGGTGGGGCCTTGCGGTGCGGCGGGCGACCATTCCATGTCACCGAAAATATCGTCGTCGATGGCTTCCAGGACCGCATCGGATACGGCGGCGCGTAGCTGGGCCTCGCTGATATCGAAGCGGTTGAGGATGAACCGGCGCAGCGATTCGCCGACCCAGTCCGCCATGCGGATCGCCATGTCCAGGTTCAGGTCCTTGCGGCCCAGCAGGGGCGATTGCAGTTCCTTGATATCCCTGGACCGGCTGACGAGGTTCTGCATGGTGCGCGGCCGGATGCGGGCGCCGTCATTGCCCAGCAGCGACACCATGACATCGGTGCTGCCGGTTTCGACAAGGGCGTCGCTGACCTCCGCGCTGACGGTCTTGCGCTGCGAGATGGCCAGCGCATGCTGCTTGGCATGGCGGGACACGATGCCGATCAGCTCCCCGTCTTCCAGGAGTTTGCTTTTTGCGAGGACGGGAAAGGAAACGTCGATCACGTCATTGGCCAGCATGACGATCAGGTCGTGCGGCGCATCGTCCCGTTCCGACAACTGCCGGGCCAGCGCGCGGCGCACCGGCATTTCGACGTCCCGGATCAACTGGCGAAAGATATCGCTCAACAGGGCGGATTCCGTGGGACCGAGCCTGGTGCCGGGCGCCAGGCAGGCGGCGCTGAGTGTCTGCAGAAGATCCTGTTTCTCGGGACGCACCTGTGCGTGGGCAATATCCCTGAGATGCTCGAGATGATGTGTTTGCATGGCGCGTCACATGGTTCTTGGGATGCGGGGCGATTTTTAATTTATGCAGTCTCAAGTAAAATAATAAAACAATCAAATAAAATAATTTAATACTAAGAATAAGCAAAATAATAATTAATTATTATTGATTTTACTTAAAATTTTTTACGATATCGTCTTCTTTTGTTCTTGGCCGCAGCGGCGCGGAGGATGCTGTCGCCGCCGAAATTTAAAAAAAGCGCGCCTTGTGATGGCTATCACTGAACCACGCAAGGTGTTGTGGCGTTATGAGCACAGAAGTTCACATCGGACAGCAGGGGCGCGGGAATGACAAACAACGGCAAACTTACGAACGGCAACGGTTCCATGAACACGGCGATGGATCGGATCGTCGCGGGGCTGTTTCTGATCTATTTCGCGCCGCTGATGTGCGCCGTGGCCATTCTGATCAAATTCGACTCACGGGGTCCGGTTCTGGAGCGGTGCTGCCGGCGCGACGAATCCGGCAGGCTGGTGATCGACCTGACTTTCCGGACCATGACCGCGGAGCCGGCGCAAATTGGCGTCGCCTCGCGGTTGATGGACCAGTATACCCCGCTGGGCAGTTTCCTGCGGAATTCCCGGCTCGACCTGCTGCCCAGGCTGGTCAATACGCTGCGCGGCGAGCGGCCGTTCGCCGGTCTGCTCCGCTAAACGCTGTTCATCGCCGCCGGGCCCCGGCCCGGCGGCTTTTTGATTCCCGACTGCAAATTTCTCGCGCCACCTGTCGACTGGCGCTACATTGAACCTGGCCGTGCCTGTGACTGGCGCTGAACCGGGGGAAAATCATGCCTGCATCGAATTCACTGACCATTCGCCTGCACCCGTCGGACAACGTCGTGGTGTCGCGGGCGGAACTGCTGCCCGGCACGCTGGTCGGTGAAGAGGGCGTGACCACCGTCGAAGTCATCCCGACCAGCCACAAGCTCGCGGTCCGGCCCATCGCCAGGGGCGAAGCGGTCCGCAAATACAACCAGATCATCGGTTTTGCGACGGGGGATATTCCGGCCGGCGCGCATGTCCATGTGCAGAACGTGGCGGTGCAGGATTTCGAGCGCGATTACGCCTTCTGCACCGAGGCCCGCGACACCGCCTTCGTCGCCGAACCGGCAAGTTTCATGGGCTACAAACGGGCCAATGGCAGCGTCGGCACGCGCAATTATATCGGCGTCCTGACCAGCGTGAACTGTTCGGCGACCGTCGCCCGCTATATCGCCGATGCGTTCAAACACGGCAACGAACTTGGCGGCTACCCCAATGTGGACGGCGTCGTGGCGCTGGTGCACGGCACCGGCTGCGGCATGGCCGATACCGGCGACGGCTACGCCAACCTGCAGCGCACCCTGTGGGGTTATGCGCGGCACCCGAATTTCGCCGGAATCCTGATGGTCGGGCTGGGCTGCGAGGTGAACCAGATCGATTTCCTGCTCGAAGCCTACAACATCACGCGCGGCCCGCTGTTCCGGACCATGACGATCCAGGATTCGGGCGGCACCAAGCGTTCGGTCGACAAGGGCGTCGCGACGATTCGGGAAATGCTGGCCGAAGCGGACCGCGCCCGGCGCGAGCCCCTGCCGGTCAGCCACCTGACGCTGGCGCTGCAATGCGGCGGGTCGGATGCGTATTCCGGAATCACGGCGAACCCGTCGCTGGGCGCGGCCTCGGACCTGCTGGTCCGGCATGGCGGCACGGCGATCCTCAGCGAGACGCCGGAAATCTACGGCGCCGAACATCTTCTGACCCGCCGCGCCGCCACCCCGGCCGTCGGCGAAAAGCTGATCGAGCGCATCCGCTGGTGGGAGGAATACACCCGACGCAATGGCGGCGAGATGAACAACAACCCCTCGCCGGGCAACAAGGCGGGCGGGCTGACGACGATCCTCGAAAAATCGCTGGGCGCCGCGGCGAAGGGCGGGACGATGAACCTCAACGGCGTGTTCCGCTATGGCGAGGCGATCAATACGAAGGGCTTCGTGTTCATGGATTCGCCGGGCTACGACCCGTGCTCGATCACGGGACAGGTGGCGAGCGGCGCGAATATCGTCTGCTTCACCACCGGGCGCGGCTCGGTCTATGGCTGCAAGCCTTCGCCATGCCTCAAGCTCGCGACCAATACGGCGATGTTCGAGCGGATGGACCAGGACATGGACATCAATTGCGGCACGATCGTCGATGACGGCGAATCGATCGACACGGTCGGGCAGCGCATTTTCGACCGGCTGATCGAGGTCGCGTCCGGCGATCCGACCAAGAGCGAGACCTATGGCTTCGGCGACGATGAATTCGTGCCGTGGCAGATCGGCGCGGTGATGTAGGAGACGAAGCGGAAACGGCAATGTCGAGGAGGGCAAGGGTATGAACGCACCGGGGAACGACAACGTCACCCGCCGCATGAACGGCGGCCAGGCGCTGGCGGAAATGCTGAAGGCGCACGAGGTCGGCCTGATGTGCGGCATGGGCGGCTTTCAGCTGCTGCCGTTTTACGAGGCGGTTCGCGGGCTCGGCCTGAACCACAACCTGATCAATGACGAACGCTGCGGCGCGTTCATCGCCGACGCCTATGCGCGGGTGACCGGCAAGCCGGGCGTCTGCGACGCGACGCTGGGGCCCGGCGTCACGAACCTGGTCACCGGGATGGTCGAATCGCTGAATGCCGGCGTGCCGCTGGTCGTGCTGGCGGGCGACGCCAACCGCGAACACGCCTGGAAGAACATGACCCAGGAATGCCGCCAGGTGGATATCCTGACCCCGGCGGTGAAGGAACTGATCCGCATCGAGCACGGCTCGCGGATCCCCGAACTCGTGCGACGCGCCTTCGCGGTGGCGACCAGCGGGCGGCCGGGACCGGTCGTCCTCGACGTGCCCGAGGATATCTGCCACGACATCTACGATTTCCGCGCCGACGAATTCTGGATCGACCCGGACCACATGTCGATCCCCGCCCGCCGATCACGGCCCGGCGCCGACGATGTGGCCCGTGCGGCGGCCCTGCTGGCGAAGGCGAAGCGGCCGCTGCTGCTGGTCGGCGGCGGCGTGCACCTGTCGGACGCCCATGACGACCTGCAGGCTTTCGCCGAGGCGCTGAACATTCCCGTCGCCCACACGATGAGCGGCAAGGGCAGCATCGCCTGCGCGCATCCGCTGTCGGCCGGGCTGTTCGGCCGCTATACGCGGATCGCCAATGACCTGATCGAAACGTCCGACTGCCTGATGGCGGTCGGCTGCAAGCTGGGCGAAATCGCGACCAAGCGGTTCCAGCTCCTCCCGTCCGGCACGCCGCTGATCCAGCTCGATGTGCTGGCGGAGGAAATCGGCCGGACCACCCATGTCCATGCGG
Source organism: Alphaproteobacteria bacterium (assembly GCA_040905865.1). Taxonomy (NCBI): domain Bacteria; kingdom Pseudomonadati; phylum Pseudomonadota; class Alphaproteobacteria; species Alphaproteobacteria bacterium. Next base: position 5,581 of record JBBDQU010000052.1, on the reverse strand, counting down.
GGATGTGCGGCGACGCGGGCGAGGGGCTGAAGGCGCTGCTGGCGGAAATGTCGGACAGCGCCGCACGCCAGAAGGCGGCGCGCGCCGACTACGTCGCCGAGGTTCCGGTCCGCATGGCGAAATGGCTCGACGAGGCGTCGGAACGGCTGAACTCGACCGAGACGCCGATCAATGTCGCGCGCATGATCAACGAATTGAACAGGGTGATGCCGGCCGAATCGGTGCTGGTCGCCGATGGCGGCTTCTCCGGCCACTGGACCGGGCTGCTCTACGATACGAAGATTTCCGGCCGCACCTATATCGCGGATCGCGGCCTGGCCTCCATCGGCTATGGCCTGCCGGGCGCGATTGGCGCACAGCTTGGCGTGCCGGACCGCCCGGTTGTCGGCATGACCGGCGATGGCGGCTTCAACATGGTGATCGGCGAACTGGAAACGGCGCTGCGCATGAAGGCGGGCGTGACCATACTGGTCGTGAACAACGCGGCGTCGGGCTACGTGAAGGCATTGCAGCATTCCATGTACGGCGCGGGCAATTACCAGTCCAGCGACCTGATGGACACCAATTACGCCAATGTCGCCAATGCCTTCGGGTGCCATGGCATCCGGGTCGAGGACCCGGAGGCGCTGGGCGGCGCCATACGGTCGGGGATCGACGAAACCGGCCGTCCCACCGTGATCGATGTCGTCGTGACCCGCGATCCGGCGAAAATGCTGCCGGCCATCGACAGCCGCGTGCTGAAAGTGGAGAAGGGCGACCGGCCGGTCTGACCGGTTACTTCAGGCTGGCGATCACGAGATTGACGAAATCGCGGGTGCTCATCCCGGGTTTCGCGCCCAGGGCGGCGGCGGTTTCGTTGACGCAGGAGAGCCGGCCTTCCTCGTAAACCGACCGCGCGTCGCCGATGCGCGCACTTTTCGCCGATACGGCGGCGGCGGGGATGCGGCGGGTATCCAGCGCCGGCAGCCGGCTGATCCCGGCCCCGTCGGCGCCGATTCCGGCGTCGCTGAAAACCGCCGCCAGCGCATCGTATTTCAGCGCTGTTTCCGGCCTGTCGCCCAGCACCTGGCCATGCGACCCGGTGATCACGATATGGCCGCTGTCTTCCGGCACGACCAGCGAGGCGGAATCGGCGCCCCAGACTTCCGGCTCGCCCGCTTCCGCCCGCAGCAGTGAGCGGGATTCGCTTTGCTCCGGCGGATTCGCCGATGCGGGCGGCGCGGCCTGCATCAGTCTGGCGCATTCGGCGCAGCTCTGGCCCGCTCGGCACCCCAGGGATTTCGCGGCTTCGTTCACATGGCTGATGACGCCGCGCGCCAGCATGTCGTCGCCGTCGCCGATGCGCGCCGACAGGTGGCTAATCGTCGCGGCGGCGATGCCGAATCCGTCCAGATAGGGCAGGCCGGAAATGCCGGCGCCGCCCTTGCCCACGCCTGCATCGTTCAGGATCACGGCGCGGGCCCCGCCCTTGGCGGCCAGATAGGCCGCGTAGACCGCGCCATGCGACGCGGCCACCACGACATGGCCGCGATGGTCGTCGGTAAGGCCCGTGATGCTGTCCAGGGCATCGACAGGTACGCCTTGATCATGTCGCGCCATCGCAATTCCCTCTTAAAGTTTCACGTTGTCCGGTGGAACCGGTGCATCTGGCTTGTCCATATCCAGCCCGCTATCGCGCCCGAGGCGATGCCGGCCAGGTTCAGCGCGCCGTCCGCCGGGTTGACGGTCCGCGTCGTCACGAAATACTGGATGATCTCGGTTGAGACGCCGGTTAGCAACAGATATCCGAACAGCGGGACGAATGCCGCCCGACGGAAGGTCAGCAGGACCAGGAAGGCGAGGACGGCGTGCACGACAAAATGTGCCGCATGCGTCCCCCCTCCACTGGTCAGCGTCGGTGGTAATGCGCCGACAATGCGGGCGCTGGTTCCCCTGGCCACGTCGTCGCGCGGAGTCCGGCTGTCGTCGCCACTTGTATCGTCCCTGATTGCTTCGCCTCCGTTCGCGTCGTCACGGGCCTGTTCCGGCGCGCCAGGGGCGGGTAGGGGAGCCTGCGATTCCAGGATGCCCGGCACGGGCAGGCTGCGCATGCCCCGGTCAATCGTCTCAAGGGTGCCATGAAGGAAATTCGATAGCTCCGGCTGCGGCGCCAGGACGCCGGCCAGCGTGCCCAGCAAAACGAACAGCGCGAGGCGCGCGGTGGCGCGCCGCCAATGCCGCGCGAAAAGGGGAACCACGATCCAGAGTCCCGCCGCAACCCAGCCTGCGGCCAGCGCGACCCGTGCGGCGGCGAACCATGTCGCGTTGTCCAGCCCGTCGACGGTCAGGTTTCGCACGGCAAAGACGCCATGTCTGGCGCCCATGAAGAGGTACAGGTCCATGCGCCGGGCGGTCGGTGCGACGGGAATGACGGCTTCGTGATGCCGCCATGCATCCGAAACTTCCGGCAGGGCAACGGACGACGGCCAGAAATCTATTCGCCTGCCCCCGGCATCGATGCTGTACATGACGATGCCGGCGCGGTTCCACCACATCGGGCCGGTGACCTGGTTTTGCACCCTGGTATCCGCGCCGATGCGCAGAAACCCGAACCCGACCGGTAAATCCAGGGATTGCCGGATGAATGCCTGCCGGCGCATCCTCCGGTCCAGCACGATTGCCGGCGGATCGGCGCGTAGCAGAAAAACCCCGTCCGGCGTGCCTTGCCAGTACCGGGCCTGTTCCGAGAAATCGAGGTTGGGCAATACGTTCCGCGCGACGGTGACAAAGCGCCGGTCGGTATTGAACAGCGCGATTGTCAGGACGGCCAGGAGAGCGATGGCGACGGATTTGACCCACCTGACGGCGCGAACTGTGCTAATGTTTGTATTGTCACGCATCTGGGCGAATATATCACCACAGGTAGGTTCTTCCACGGTGTGGAGGGGGCTGTAACCATGAACAGGGCGATAAAACAAGAACATCGTACAGGGAGATGAAGAATGAAGTCGATACTGATCCCGTTTGAGGAAAGCAAGATTGTCGAATCGGTTTTTGCGTCGGCTGTACTGATGGCGCAGCGTTTCGCCAGTTACGTCGAGGGGGTTTACGTGCAGCCCGCGCTGCCGGCCATCGCCAGCGCGGATGGTTTTGGCGTTGTGACGCCGGCTTTCGTCGAAAAATACGAACGCGAGGACAGTGCGCGAATCCGGCAGGCGCAGGAATATTTCGAAACCTTCATGGACAGGCATAATATTTCCCGAACGCGGACCGATGGCCAACCCTGTGCTGTCTGGCAGAATGTCGGTCCGACGGACGATTATGTCGGCCATCGGGGTCGCCTGTTTGACCTGATTGTGCTGGGCAGGCCGGTCCACGGTTCGACGACGCCGACAATGCACACTCTCGAGGCAGCGCTGTTCGAATCCGGCCGGCCTATCCTGATTGCGCCGCCGGAGGCGCCGACGACCGTCGGCGAAACGGTTTCGATCGCGTGGAACGGCAGCACCGAAACCGCGCGCACGATTGCTTTTTCGAAGCCTATTCTGGAACGGGCGAAAAAGGTCGTCGTCGTTTCGATTGACGAAGCCACGGTGCCGGGCCCGTCGGGTACGGAAATCGCCCGCTATCTCTCGCACAGCGGGATTGATGCGACCGTGGTGGACGCCACCGCGAACGGCCGCAATCCGGGGCAGGCCATGCTGGAGGAATCCATGGCCCAGGGCGCGGATCTGATGGTCAAGGGCGCATACACCAACAGCCGGCTTCGGCAGATGATTTTTGGCGGTGCGACGAATTATATCCTGTCGAATACCGAAATTCCGGTGTTCATGTCGCATTAAGGGTGCGAAATTGCTTCGATCAGCGGCGCCTTGCGGCGGATGCCGCCAGGCTCGCCAGGAAGATGGCGAAGGCGGCGATGACGATAGAGGGGCCGGAGGGCGTATCCCACTGAAAGGATGCGCCCAACCCCCCGGCGACGGCGACGGCGCCGATCAGTGCGGCCATGCCCGCCATCTGCTCGGGTGAGCGGGCGAAGGGGCGGGCGGCAGCGGCGGGGATGATCAGCAGCGAGACGATCAGCAGGACGCCGACGATTTTCATCGAAACCGCGATCACGATTGCCAGCAACAGCGCGAAGACCAACTGGATGGCGAGAACTGGAATACCCTCGGCGCGGGCAAGTTCTTCATGGACGGTCATCGCGAGCAGGGGGCGCCAGATCGCGACGAGAACCGCGAGCGACAGACCGCCGCCGAGATAAATCCACAGCAGGTCGCCGGTCGTCACGGCCAGGATATCGCCGAACAGATAACCGATGAGGTCGGCCCTCAGATCCTGCCGGAACGATATGGCCACCAGCCCGGCCGCGAGGGCGGCATGGGCCAGAATGCCGAGCAGCGTGTCCGACGCCAGTCGCGTCTGCCGTTGCAGCAGGACGATGGCTATGGCGAAAATGATGCCGGTGATCGCGATCCCCAGGATCGGATCGATGGCGAGGATGAGGCCAAGCGCCACGCCAAGCAGGGCGGCATGCGCGATCGACGCGCCAAAAAACGCCATCCGCCGCCAGACGACGAAACAGCCGAGCGGTCCGGCAGCGAGCGCGACACCAAGCCCGCCCAGCATGGCGCGCCAAAAGAAGTCATCGAGCAGGGTCATTGCGGGGAATGGTGGTGATGCGCGTGGCTGTTTTCAGGCTCGACAATGTTGCCGGCCAGATCGTGGCTATGGCAATGGCTATGCGAATAGATGGCAATATCCTTCGATGCGGCGGGACCGAACAGCGCAACATATTCCGGATGGATGCGGACCGATTCCGGCTCCCCCGAACAGCAGATATGGTGGTTCAGGCAGATAACCCGGTCCGTTGCGGCCATCACGAGGTGGAGGTCGTGCGAAATTGTGAGGACGCCGCATTTATGCCGGTCGCGGATTTCCCCGATCAGATGGTAAAGCGCCGTCTGGCCGGCAAAGTCGACGCCCTGCGCCGGCTCGTCCAGCACCAGAAGGTCCGGGTCCCGCAGCAGCGCGCGCGCCAGCAGAACCCGCTGCAACTCGCCGCCGGACAGCGATCCGATATCGGCGTCCGCGACAGCGCCGGCGCCGGTTTCCGCCAGCGCCGCGGCAATATTCCCGCCCTGGCGCGGCGCGGCAATTTGCAGGAACCGGCGCACGGATAGCGGCAGGCTCGAATCGATATGCATGCGCTGCGGGACATAGCCGATGACGATGTCGTCCATCCGCCGGACATGACCGGTATCGGGTTCGAGAAGCCCCAGCAGGACGCGCGCCAGGGTCGTTTTTCCCGATCCGTTGGGCCCGATCACGGTGACGATCTGTCCCCGCTCTATTGACAGGTCGACATGATCCAGGACCGCGCGCCCGGCATATTTCAGGGTGATATCCTGCAGTTCGGCAAGCATCGGGGGCTTTGTTTCCTTGCTCATGAATGGTGCCTTTCGCATCCGGGCGTAGTGGCGCCAAATCGGTTACGTTATAATATAACGCGTTTTGTCTTCGGGGGAACGATAATTCGCCGGTCCGGCCAGGGCTGAATCATAAATTGTTAATGCGCTGAGGGACGAACAGGATTCTTATG
>JBBDQU010000051.1 GCA_040905865.1 Alphaproteobacteria bacterium | reverse complement strand
AAATGGTGCTTGATTAAACCGTCCGTCAAACCCGGGGTAGCTCAACCTGACCCCGTCCATTGTCTCCGTCCTCGAAAAACATCCGCGCACGCCGGTTGCCGCGCTGGGTGACGTGATACGGAATGCCGGGCAGGATGAGGCGGGGAAGACGTGGCATGCCCGGACCCTTGCAAATCATGTATCTAGTAAATTGGCACGGCAATTTACCGAAAATTGCCACAAGAAACGGCGACCCAAGGTCGCCGTTCAATATAGGAGGGTGCTGTTAAGCAGACGTTCTACGCCGTTTCGCGATGCCGAGACCGATAAGCCCGATCCCAAGAAGCGTTAGCGCGCCTGGCTCGGGAACGCTGAGATCACCATTATTTTGAAAATTCACGGCATTCAACAACATTTGCGTATTATTGGTTCCTAAGTTATCGGCCCAATCATAGCCAATAATTAGGGTGTTACCTAAACCTGACGCGCCACCAATGATTGCTGCAATGTTGCCGGGGCGCGTCGCCAATATATCGACATCTGCCCCGATACCCGCAAAGGTCCGAAAGAATTCCGTGCCTCCTGATTCCGAGTATGGGTTGGGCAATCCAGTTCCGAGGCCGGCGACTAAGCCTTCAGCGTTAAAGGTCACGGGCGTTGAGGTTCCAATAAAGCCACCACCTGAATCTGTTGCATTCAGAAGGTTCTCGGTGTTTAGCGCCCAAGCCGATGCGTCCCATTCGGTAACGAGCAGGCCGCCACCGCGTACGAAATCACCTAGCGCACTCGTACCAACTGTCCTCTCCAGTATATATACGTCTAGTCCCGCATAATCGATCGCACTATTCGATACGCTGCCAAACACGCTAACTGTATGTCCGCCTGTCGTTAATAAGTTTGAAATTCCTGTAGCCCGCGGCCCACTCACACCAATAACTAAAGCCGAGGCGGAGTTCAAATAGCTAAAACTAGCCAACGTTAAACAGGCGACGACGAATAACGTCTTCCAGCGCCGACTGGTTTCGAGAACTCGGCGCTGGTCGTTCCTTAAAGAAGTTGGGTGATTCATTCGCTCCTCCCGTCGAAAAACTTTACAAAACACCCCTGAAAAGGGTCCTCGAGGAGGAATAAAGCAATTTCCATGCCGTGAATGGGTTTACTATAAGCCTCTGATTTTTATAAATTCATTAATTATCCCTGCGCAGGCCCTTGAATTTGGGCGTAAAACTGTCGGGATTCTTTACAAATTATGCCGAGGCTTAGCCGCTATTCTCGAAAAAGGGCTGCGCACGCCGGATGCCGCGCTGGGTGACGTGATGCAGAATGCCGGTGGAATTACGTTGCCAGTTTACCAAACACACGAATTTTGAAACCGAATCGTCGGCGATAGGGCGGTGAAGGTTGCGCGCGAACCCATCATCCCGCCATCAACGCCGGCAGGGCCGCCTTGGCCATCGCCAGCAGGTTCATGTCGCCGCCACGGCGGCCGACGAACTGCACGCCGATCGGCAGGCCCTTCGGGCCGGTATAGACCGGCAGGGTGACCGCCGGGACATGGGTCCAGCTTGCCAGGATGTTGAAACAGGGGTCGCCGGTGAAGGACAGGCCCTCCGGCGCCTCGTCCGGGGCGCTGGGGGTCAGCAGCACGTCGTAATCCGCCATCGCATCGGCCAGCCAGGCGCGGCAGGCGGCGATGGTGGCCTGGGCGCGCTGGTATTCGGCGAGGGTTATCTTCAGGCCCGGCTCGAGGATGGTTTTCAGCAGTTCGTCGCTGATCTTGTCCGCGTGATGGGTGCGTTCCCAGGTCAGGGTGCGCGGGAATTCGAAGCCGGTGACGGTCTTTCCCGCTTCCGCGAACCCGGCGAAGGGGCCCTCCAGCGGGAAATCCGTGACCCGCGCCCCGGCCTTTGACAGCACCGAGGCGGCATGTTCGATCCGTTCCTGCGTCGCGGCGCTGGCGCGGTCCCACATCATGGTGCGGCAGAACCCGACCCGCAGCCCCTGAAGCGATCCCCCGGCAATCGGCTCGTGCGGCAGAGCCAGCACCCCGGCGCGGAACAGGGCGATATCGTCGAGATCGCGGGCATAAAGGCCGACCGTATCGAAGCTGCGGGTATTCTCCTTCACCCCAAAGGCGGGGATCAGCCCGTGTGTGGGCTTCCAGCCGAAGCAGCCGCAGAAGGCCGCGGGCCGGATCACCGACCCCCCGGTCTGCGTGCCGAAGGCGAGCGGCACCATCCTGTCGGTCACCGCCGCGCCCGAACCGCTGGACGATCCGCCGGGCGTATGCGCCGGGTTGTGCGGGTTGGTCGTCCTGCCCGGATGGCGGCTGGCGAATTCGGTGGAGACCGTCTTGCCCATCAGCACCCCGCCGGATTCGCGGCTGAGCGCGACGCAGGGCGCATCCGCCGCCGGACGGTTGCCTTCATATATGGGCGAGCCGTAGCCGGTCGGCAGGTCCGCCGTGTCGATGATGTCCTTCGCGCCGAAGGGGATGCCGTGAATCGGCCCGCGCCTTGGGCCTTTGTCCAGCGCCCGCGCCTGTTTCAGCGCGAAGTCACGGTCGAAGGCCTTCCAGGCGCCGACAACATCCTCGCGCGCGTCTATCCGCTCGATACAGCTGGCGACCAGCGCTTCCGAGGTGAGCGTACCCGCCTCGATCCGTTTCGCGGCTTCCGTCGCGGTCAGTGAATTCGGTGTTTCCATCGGTTGACAGCCCCTTCCCAAAAAAGGTCAATAGCACCTGTAATTGTTCCCCTTTACATCATGGTCGCGACCCGCCGGGTTGACCAGCCATGAATATCCAAACGAACGGAAACCGACCATGCCGTATACCGCCGCCTCGTCCGCCCTGACCGGATATACCGTCCTCGACCTGACCCGCGTCCGCTCCGGCCCGACCTGCGTGCGCCAGCTGGCGGACTGGGGCGCCGATGTCATCAAGATCGAAATGCCCGAGGCGCTGGAAGGCGGCGAGGGACTGGGCGGCCGCCGGCACGGGCCGGATTTCCAGAACCTGCACCGCAACAAGCGCAGCGTGACCCTGAACCTGAAGGACCCGGACGGGCTGGCCGTGTTCATGAAACTGGTCGAGAAGGCGGATGTGGTGGTGGAGAACTACCGCCCGGACGTCAAGAACCGGCTCGGCATCGATTACGAATCCCTGAAGAAGGTCAATCCGCGGATCATCCTGGGCAGCATTTCCGGCTTCGGCCAGGACGGCCCCTATCTGAAGCGCCCCGGCTTCGACCAGATCGCCCAGGGCATGGGCGGGCTGATGTCGATCACCGGCAATCCGGGCGAGGGGCCGATGCGCGTCGGCATCCCCATCGCGGATCTTTGCGCCGGGCTGCTGTGTTCGCAGGGCATCATGATCGCGCTGCTGGAGCGCGAAAAATCGGGCGCGGGGCAGTGGGTCGACACCTCGCTGCTGGCGGCGCAGATCTTCATGCTGGATTTCCAGGCGGCGCGCTGGCTGATGGATCACGAGGTGCCGCGGCAGGCCGGCAACAACCACCCGACCAGCATCCCGACCGGCGTGTTCAGGACGTCTGACGGGCATATCAATATCGCCGTCGCCGGGCAGGTCATCTGGGAACGCTTCTGCGCCACGATGGGCGAACCGGATCTCAATGCGATGCCGGACTATTCGACCGGCGCGTTGCGGTCGCAGAACCGCGATGCGCTGAACGCGGCGATCAACGACCGCACGCGCCACAAGACCGGCGCCGAGTGGATCGACATCTTCAACGAGGCCGGCGTGCCGGCCGGTGAGATCAATTCCATCGACCAGGTCTTCGCCGACCCGCAGGTCAGGCATCTGGGCATGGCGGAAAGCGTCACGTCGCCCGCCATCGGCGGCGATATCGAACTGGTGTCGCAGGCGATCAGGATGAGCCGCACGCCAAGCAGGATCGCTGTCGCGCCGCCGGAGCGCGGCGAACATTCCGACGAGGTTTACGCCGGCCTCGGCTACAGCGCGGCGGAGATCGCCGACCTGCGCAGCCGTAACGTCATCTGAAAAAACGCGGGCAACCCATTCAATCGACAAAGGAAACCGGAACCATGCTCACCGAGAAAATGATTTCCGAAAAGCGCGGCCCCGTCGGCTTCATGACCTTCAACAACCCGCAGCGCCTGAACGCGGTGTCGATGGATATGTGGGAAGGGGTGGTCGAAATCCTGGAGGATTTCCGCAACGACAACGCAATCCGCGTCGTCGTCCTGAAGGGCGCGGGCAGCAAGGCCTTCGTGTCCGGCGCCGATATCTCGCAATTCGAGAACGAGCGCGCGTCGCAGGAAGCGATCGAAAAATACGCGGTTGCCGTGGACAAGGCCTATGACGGCATCCATTCCTTCCCGAAACCGACCATCGCCATGATCAACGGCTACTGCATCGGCGGCGGGCTGGGCATCGCGGTGTCCTGCGACCTGCGGATCTGCGCCGATAACGCCAGGTTCGCCGTGCCGGCGGCGAAGCTGGGACTGGGTTACGGCTATGCCCATATCCGCAAGCTGAGCAATATCGTCGGCCCGTCCTTCACCAAGGAAATCTTCTTCACCGCGCGCCAGTTCAACGCCACGGAAGCCCGGGAGATGGGGCTGGTGAACCGGGTCGTGCCGGTTTCCATGCTGCAGGCCTATGTCGACGATTACGCCAGGACAATCGGCGGCAACGCGCCGCTGACGGTGGCGCAGGTCAAGTTCACGGTGGGCGAGATCGTCAAGGATCCGGCGGATCGCGATATCGGGAAATGCGCCGCCATGGTCAAGGCGTGCTTCGACAGCGCCGATTACGCCGAGGGCCGCAAGGCCTTCATGGAAAAGCGGAAACCCGTCTTTACGGCGCGATAACGGCGCAACGAAAACCCTCGCAGGAATAATACGGCAATGGCCGCTTCCTGCGGTCCCGCCGGCCCGTCAAATTCTCGGCGGGCCGTGTGCGACGCCGTGCGTCAGCCGGCGCCGGACAGGCTGACGGCCTTCAGCCCCTTCGCATCGTTGACTTCCTCGTAGCTGATTCGCTGGCCTTCAACCAGAGGGGGCATCCCCGCGCGCTCGACTTCGGTGATATGCACGAAGGCGTCTTTCCCGCCGGTGTCGGGGGTGATGAAGCCAAAACCTTTGGTCGGATTGAACCACTTTACTGTCCCGGTAGCCATGTACTCGTCTTCCTTTCGATATCAATCCGGCGGATTTCCTGCACTTCTTGCCGGATCGAGGGCACTGCATCGCATTGTCGAGAGGGCGACCGGTTCCCCTTGTCCGTTCCCGGACAGGAGCCTTCCCGATAGCCGCCATTCGCGCGTTCGATGCACGGTAAATATTCTATGCCGCTTCAATTTGGGGGGGCAAGTACTTTTCCAAGGTTTTGTCAATAGAGTTATTCGTCGCAGGCAACCATTGGCCGCGACCGGTGAAGCATTATAACAAGAAGCCGTGACAAGGCAGTTTCAACGGAAAATCAGCACAGGAGCCGTCATGGGCAGGATCGTCGCCGGGGCGCTTTCCCGGACAAGGGAAAGGAATAAATAGCGGATAGGAAGTCGACACGGTAAATGCTAGTTTTGTAGCTGCCAGTATTGCCGAACATGGAGCATCGGACAGAAGGTATTATAGCGCAGGGTGCGCTACTTGAAGCAAAAGATCCGGTCGATTCCGACGGCATTGCCAAATTCCACGCGAGCGAATTCGATGACCCAATTGAAACGAAGTCAATGCCAGACCAGAACAAACAGCTAAGTCCAACGAAAACCTCCACCGCTATCCGACTTGTCGGAACAATAGCCATATTCGCGACGATTCTGGTCGGCTACGTCACAATGGAAATAGCGTATAGATGGTATATCCAGGGCAAGCTGGAATCCGACCTCGTTGATCACCTGCTCAAATCCCTTCCGCCGACATCCGGTGCAGGTGCTACATATGTATTTGATTCCGAAATCGGATATCGGTATGTGCCAAATTCGCGCATCCATTACCCTCCGCCATTCGATACTGACGTGCGGATCAATAAGTGGGGCCACGTCGGCAAGGAGGATTACCCAAAGATAAAACCGGAATCCGAATTTCGCGTCGCTTTCATTGGCGATTCGTATACGGCGCTTGTCAGCGCCAATACAACCTGGGTTGAACTGGTTGAACCGCTTCTCAACAGTTCTTCTGCCTGGAAGCGCTATACGGGCGAGAAAAATACCAGAACGCTGAATTTCGGGTTCGATGGTATTGGCGCCGTGCAGTTTGCCGCTATTGCCCGGCATGAAGTGCCAGAATTTCAGCCTGACCTCGTAATAGTAAACTTCATTTCAAACGACCTGTACCGAAAATTCCGCATGGCAGGCCTGCCCAACTGGACCGACGGACACACCCGAACCGGGTTCATAAGGGAGCATGTCAGAAAGCATTATATAGCCGCAGTCGACTGGTACGCGGTTTATCCCGAACTCGTTGCAAGGCTGATCGATACCGTATATCCGATAACGTCGAGGATTCCCCGAACGCTGTCCGACCTGGAGTTCCTCGCCCCGGGAAAAAGCTTTCAATCCCGGGACGAAGCCGTTGCCGCCAGCGTCACGGCATTTGAAAGCATCCGTCAGCAATATCCTGAAACCGTGTTTCTTCACAATCCGCGGTATGACGAACTGGCGGGAGCGCCGCCGGAAAGTATCGCCGGGATCATGGAGAATTTCACGTCGCATCTGCCGACGGCCATCCGACCGGTGCGGATGGAGAAATACCTTGAGCAATATATTCAGGACCAGAACCTGGAAGCCATGTATCATTTGCCATTTGATCAGCACCCCAACGACCTGGGGGCATACTACTATGCTTTGGCCGTGGCCACTTATCTCACTGGACCGTTTATCGGCAACGACGCGCCCGATTTCGACATTGACTCGATAGGGCCTGTACCAGTCTATTCCCCGCCGCCTAACGCTCCGAAAGGCCCGCCGATAAATTTACCTCTTGCCACCCTGCCTGAAAATCCAGAAGCCTCTGCGTCCATCGGCTACCGGCTGGTCCCCTATGGCCGCGGTGGAAACAACCTGCATCAAGGAACAATTATCTCTTTCGCGAACCTGTTACCGGTAACCCTGCGCGACAGGATCAAGCGCGCCAGTGTGGGATTTCTGGCCCAATTAACGGACAATTCGATAAATGAGGCGCAAACGCCGGAACAGGCCCTGTCGAAAATCAGCAAGGTCATACCTGCGCTTGAACTCATTCTGGATGAACCGGGCCAACGGCATTTCGTGGTGCTCGATGAAATGACCGCGGTCCACGACCTCTGGACCACACTGGAACGCTGCCGAATATCAATCGTCGACAAAGATGGCACGGTGCTTGAGCAGACGATGGCCGCCCGGGAACTTCCTGAACTTACAGGCCGAAAATTACTTCAACTTGTATCTTCGCTGAAAACTTCCGAGTCGAAAAGCCTGCAACCGTCGCAGTACCTCCTCTTGCCTCCCTGCGCTGAGATAGATCCTCGTAAAATCAATCCGCCCGTCACAGCGGTACGGATTTTCTCCAGGCCGTTATTCGACGAAATCCTTGTTTATCAGCGTTAGCAGGCTGCTTGAATTTTTGTCCGGTTGTCGCGCAACAACGGAATCAGGAGCGATGCCATTATCGCGCGATACGCGCGTAACGGGTGGTGAACATGACAACATTATCGCTCCGATTAACGCGCGCGTATCGCATCGGCCCACATGTCGGCGGCCCGGTCCTGGCCGGGGCCGTCGAAATGGCAGCCGTCATGGCGCTGATCCACCCCGATCGCATCCGTATCCGGACCAGGAAGGATATCGGCGTTTTCCGCCGCCAGTTCCTGAAGGGCGCGGCGAATGTTTTCGGCGTTGCGTTTGGCCAGTGCGCCGCAATAAGTGGATACCGCGACATAGACCGGCGCGGAGAATCCCTGCGCACGGATGGAGGCGAGCATTTCGAGAAACCCGCTCTTGTATTCCGAGACGCTCATATCGGTGCGGCCGGCTTCGGCCTCGCCCTGCTGCCACAGGAAACCGGCAACCTTTGCCTCGGCGCGGTTTAGTCGCTGCAGCGCCAGCGACAGGCGATGATGCTGCTTTCCGCCCGGCATCCATTCGCTGAGGAACGTCCCGCCGACCGCAATGGGCGCCACAACGACGCGACGGTACGCGCCCGAATCGATCAGCAGGTCCCCAAGACGAGACCAGACGCTACCCATCAGATTGCTGGCGCCCAGCAACGGGTCTTTTGCCGCGTAGCAGCCGGAATCGAGAAAGTTGAAATTAATGACATCGCGCTGCGATTCGTATTTTTGAATTCCGGTGTTGGCCGCCTGGGATTGCCCGAATGCAAGGAACACGCCCGTATCCGGCCCCGCGAAGGCGTCACGGCAGGATACCTTGTTGCGCCCCGCGGGCGAAGGATCCGAATGCGGTTGCACCAGATTCAGAGTCCTGGCGAAGGCGACAGTCCCGTCATCGTCGGGGAAAGGCGTGTCCGTTGTTGCTAGGTCGCGTTCCACCACAATCAACACGGGATAAAGCGCCATTTTCTGGCGGCCGCCTTTGCCGTCGCCATTCAGAAATATATTGCCAGGGCGGCCCGGACCGGCATGAACCCTCAGACTCTCTGTTGATTTTACATTCTCCAGGTCAAAAGACTTGATCAGGTGGGTCGTTTTGCCTGCGAGCAAACGCGCTGTTGCCAGACCGGCGGGAACGGATCCATCGCCACGAAACAATCCGATACGCAGTTCGTTGTCCGTGTGGGAAAGTGCGTTCATTGCGACTCGGACACGCAGGTTTCCGGATCGCGTCGCGCCCTGCATATCAAAGCCCAATACCTTCAATCCCTGGCCCGTGTCGAGCGCGGATAACGCCGCTGCCATCACCGAATCCGTTTCCGCCGGCCCGGAAAACTGCTGCTGCCACGTTCCGCCAATCAGCGTTGGCGCGGGCAGTATCGCCGCGTCGACGATAGCGGGACCAGATGGGTTACCGGTTCCTGCGGCTGCATCCGGTGTTTCCGTAATGGTAAGGCCAGGCAGGCGGGGAACGGTCTGCTTTCCCGTCGCATCACCGTTTATATAGATGGTGCCCGGGCGCGATGGCCCGACGCGGACATCTAAGGTCATTGGTCCCCGCGTGATAAAGGAGACACGAACGCTGGTTTCGAGAAACCCTCGCTCACCGGCCCGCAGGGCAATCCGTGCCAGTTTCAGTGGTTGAGCGCGTCCGGTCTGGAAGATGGCGACAACCAGCCCGTTATCGGTCTGGGCATAGGCATTCGCCTGCACCGATATCTCTATAGTGCCGGCGTTGTTTGCCGGAACGAAACTGTAGCCGAGAATGCTGGCGCCATCGGAGACCCGAGCCAGGGATTCGGTTTCGGGAATGACGGCGGATGTCTGGCCGTATGCGTCATACGTCGCCTGGAAATGGACGGTCGGTTTGCGAGTGGCCGGAGATGGAGTCTGCGCAGTTGCTGTGACCGGGGCGGGGTCGGCTGGAGGCGGCGCCACCGGAATCTGTTGCCGGGCGACCGTCGCATCGAAAATATGCAGCAGGTTGCGGCCCGTAAGTTCCAGTACATGATTGCCGGCATAGGCGGCAAGGACGGTTGCAAAGGCAATCGCCGCGATCAGGAGTTTCGCGGCGAAATTGAAGGCAAGCGAAAACAAAAGCCCGATGGCAATCACCCCGCCCGCGGCGAAGGCAAGGAGCCAGGGATCGAATGTCACGTTTGCCGCCCGATAAATGGCCCACATGGCCCCTGTCACACCGCAAAGCGACAGGAGGATCAGGATATTGGCGATAAGGCGACTATGTTTCCACATGGCGAACTGGAATACTGTAATACGCGGTTAATGCGAAGCATATAAAAGTAACCGCCGGTGCCGGGCGGTGGCCATCGCACACGGCAGTCTCCATCGCATCCCCACGCCAGCGCGTCCCTGGTTGCTTTTTTTTGTTCCATACGGTGTCGGGGCATGCGGCGCGGAACGTCCCGGAGCGTCGCGCCGCGCGCGGGTTTTTGCTGGAAAATCGTGCCGGATAGCGCCATATCCTTACCCTTGCGGAGGCCGACATCCCGCAATCGCTTTCAGGATGAATTGTTCAGGACCCGTGCCATTATCTATACCATGCACCGCGCCGGACTGACCCGGTATTGCCTCGTGGCCGTTTTCATGGCCGCGCTGTGGGGCGTCGCCCCGGCGGCCGGGCAGGAAAAACACTATACCGTGACGCTCAGCGGGATCGACGACAAGGCGCTGGCGGACGCCGTGCGCGATGTATCGCAGCTGGAGGAAAACAAGGATCCGTCCGCGCCGTCGCTGCGGGCGCTGCGGTTGCGCGCCGATGCCGCGCTGGAGCGGATCGACACGCTGCTGCGGTCGCGGGGCTATTATGGCGCGACGGTCACCTACGATGTCCTGCGGCCGGGTGCGGAGGAAAGCGTGATCGCGTTGCAGGTCGATACGGGGCCGCCCTACATGCTGGCCGCCTACGATATCGTGTCCACGACCCCCGGCGAACCTCGCGCGCCGATTGACATGCCCTATGAAACCCTTGGCATCGATCCCGGCGCTCCCGTCCGGGCGGACCAGATCATCGCCGCGGATTCCCGGCTGCTGGCGTCGCTGGCGCGCCAGAGCTACCCGCTGGCGCGTATCCTGGAACGGAGGACCGTGGTCGACCATGCCGCGCGCGCGGTCCGGATCACCGTAACGCTGGACATGGGGCCCTTTGCCCGCTTCGGCGCCACATCCCTGGAAGGGCTTTCCGCGGTCGAGCCCACCGTGCTGCAACGGGCGCGGGCATGGCAGCAGGGCGCGCCGTTCGATGCGGGGGATATCGAGACGACGCGGGCCAGGCTGCGCGAATCCGGCCTGTTTTCCAGCGTGCTGATCACCCATGCCGACGCCGTTGACGCCAATGGCGAGTTACCGGTGACGATCACGGTCGAGGAGCGCAAACACCGTTCGATCGGGCTTGGCGGGTCGTTCTCGACGACGGAGGGGCTGCTGGCCAAGGCGTTCTGGACACACCGGAACCTGTTCGGCGAAGGCGAGCGCCTGCGGCTCGATGCGGAGTTCGGGGAAATCCGGCAGGGGCTGTTCGCGAATTACCGCATCCCTGATTTCATCGTCAACAACCAGGATGCGGTCTTCGATGCGCGTTTCGCGCAGGAGGAACCGGACGGGTTCACCAGCGTGGAAACCGTGGTGGTCGGCCGGCTGGAACGGCGGTTCGCCACATTCTATTCAGGTTCGGCCGGCGTCGGGCTGGAACATTCCCGGGTCGATGAAACCGGGAAGGAGGAGGATTTTTCGTTCCTGATCCTGCCGCTGTCCCTGCGGTACGATACCTCGGACGATGTGCTGGATCCGGGCAAGGGGCAGCGGGCGACGCTTTCCTTCACCCCCAATATCGGCATCCTCGACACCGAAACGGCGTTTTACACGACCCGGCTGTACGATGCGGTCTACCTGCCGCTGGCGGAGGAAAAGAAACTGATCCTCGCCGGCTGGCTGCGGCTGGGCACCATCATCGGCGAGGAAACCCGCGACATACCCGCCAACAGGCGGCTCTATGGCGGCGGACCGGGATCCGTGCGCGGCTATTCGCTGAACAGTATCGGGCCGCTCGATTCGCAGAACGATCCCATCGGCGGCCGCTCGCTGACCGAGTTCGGCGCCGAAATCCGCTGGCGCGCCTTCGAATCGGTGGGGCTGGTCGCCTTCGTGGAAGCCGGCGGCGTGTATGACGGGTCCGTTCCCGATTTCGGCGAGGACCTGCAATGGGGCGGCGGGGTCGGCGCGCGCTACCTGACCGCAATCGGCCCGATACGCCTGGATATCGCCATGCCATTGAACGGCCGCAATGGTGTCGATGATTCGTTCCAGATACTGATCAGCCTGGGACAGGCGTTCTGAACATGAATAAGGTCGTTATCCTGCGCCGCGCGGCGATGGCCGCCGCCGGACTTGTGGCCACCGTTCTGGTTGCGCTGGGCGGCATCTTTGCTGTTGCGCAAACGGATTTCGGGCGTGGCCTGATCGCGCGCCAGATCGAATCTGCCGCATCGGACGAGACCATGACCGTCCGGGTCACAGGGCTGGAGGGCAATGTGTTCGGCACGTTCGGCGTGGACGGGATCGCGGTGGAGAACACGGCCGGCGGCGCCCTGGCGATCGCCGGCCTGCAGGCGACGTGGAATCCCCTCTCGCTGCTCCGCGGGGTGGTGGATATCGAGCGGGTGGAAATCCGGCGCATCGCCGATAGCGGCTTCTTCGACGGCGCGGAGACGGCGGAAGACGAGGCGGCGTCCGACGGTCCGCCCGCCATTCCGCTCGGCGTCCGGCTGGCGGCGCTGCGGGTCGGCGAAATCGATTTGGGCTCGGCGATGTTCGGCGAACCGATGCAGCTGGCCCTGAACGGCGCGCTCGAACTGGACAGTGATCTCGACGGCCTGGCCGTCGACCTGCACCTGGCGCGAACCGACGGCGCCACGGGTCTGGCGGATATCGACCTGGATTATCGCGCCCGCCCGGCCCGGTTCACCCTCCAGGCCCGGATCGACGAACCCGATGGCGGATTGATCGGGCGGCTTGCCGGCCTGCCGGAAAAGACGCCGCTGTCCATCGAACTGGGCGGCGAGGGCCCGCCGGAGAAATGGACAGGACAGCTCACCGCCGCCGCCGGGACGCTGGCCAGCGCCCGGGCCGATCTGGTTGTCGCCATCGCCGGTCCCGGCGCCACGGTATCGGTGACCGGCGTCTCGGAGTTTGCGGCGCTGCTGCCCGAACCACTGCGCGGCCTGGCCGGGCCGCAATTCGCGCTTCAGGCCGACCTGGCGTTCCGTCCGGGAGAGGACCTCACCCTCGGCAACCTGACAGCGGAAAACGGCCATATCTCGGTCGAGGGTAACGGCCGATACCGTTTCGACGGCGGGGCGATCGAGGCGCAGATCGGCGCCGGCATCCGGACTCCGTCGGGCGAGCCGCTCCGGTTAGAGGGTGTGACGGTGAAAACGGCGCAGGTCGACGCCACGGTGTCCGGCACCGTCGAGCGGCCGGCGCTGGCGGCGACTCTCGCCGTGCGGGAATTCGCCCATGAGGCTGTCAGGATTGCCACGATGGATGGCGATTTCGCCCTTGCGCTGCTTGGCGACGAAAGTTCCTCCGCCAGGGCCTCGCTGAACTTCGGCGGGCTGGATACGGGCGGGATCGTGCCGCCGGCGCTGCTCGGCGATTCCGTCGCGCTACAGGTCGACAGCCTGATCCTGGACAATGGCGGCATCCCCTTTCTGGGCGCGGTACTGACAACCGCAGGCGGCGCGACCGTTCAGGTCGACGCGGTGCGCGAACAGAACGGCGCGCTCGACGGCACCTATACGGTCGGGCTGCCGCAGATCGGCGAAATCGCCGCGGACTATGCGCTGGCAGTGAATGGCGCGCTCAACGCCGCCGGAACGTTTCACGTCGGTGCGGCGATGGAGCAGGCGCAGGCGAGCGCCGCCGGGACCCTGGGCGGGATCGCCTCGGGCGACGGCTGGGTGCCGGCCGTGCTGGGACAGTCCGTTTCCTTCGATACGGATATCGCCTGGCAGGACGATGCGGGGCTGACCGTGACCCGCGCGGATATCCAGACCGCGCTGGGGCGGCTCTCCGCCACCGGCCGGATAAGCGCCGCGTTCGACACGATGTCCGTGGCCTATTCGGCGGCGGTCGACGATATCGCGCGACTGTCGCCGCTCGCGGGCGTGCCGCTGGCCGGGAACATCCGGATCGAGGGCACGGCGCAGGGGGCGGTCGCGGCGCCGGACATTGAAGCGCGCGCCGATATCGCCGGTCTGAGCGTCGATGGCGAACCCGTCGGCGCCATCGCCGCGACACTCGATGCCGCGATCCGCGATGCGGCGGCGACGGCGGGCATCCGGCTCACGGGCCAGGTCCGCAACCGCAGGCTCGACGGCAATATTGCGCTCACGGCGGCAGGGGACGATGTCACGGTCAGCCGAGTCGATATCACGCTGGGCCGCAACGCCGTCACCGGCAATGCCCGCATCGGGCTGGCCGGATTGCAGGTGAATGGCGCGCTGTCCGCGCGGCTGAACGACCTGTCGGACCTGCCGCTGGAAATGCTGGCGCCGGGCCTCGTCGGGGCCGCCAATGCGGAAATCGCCCTGCGGGCGGGCCGCACCCAGAGTATAGATCTGGCGGTGACGGGCGCCGGTATCGGGATTTCCGCCGACGATTCGGAACCGCTGCTGGCACGGGAAATAAAGCTCGCGCTGCACATCAGCGATGCCTTCGGGACGCCGGGTTTCGACGGTACGCTGGGCGCCGTGGACGTCCGCGCCGGCGGCGGTGTGCTGTCGCGCGCGGATATCGCCCTGGACGGTACGCTGGCCGATCTCGGCTGGACCGCGTCCGCGTCGGGGGAATTTGGCGTTCCGGTTTCCTTCGCCGCTGCCGGCGACACGGCGGCGGTCGGTGACGCCGTGACGACGGATGTGCAGCGGCTTGACGGCACGGTGGGCGAATACCCCTTCGCGCTGCGTGCGCCCGCGCGGGTGGCGTGGCAGCCGGATGCCCTGTCCGCGGGGCCGCTGACGCTTGCATTCGGCCCCGGGCAGATCGATCTCACGTTGGCGCTGCAGCCGCAATCCGTTGAAGCCAGCGGCAGGATCGGGGGACTGCCGGTCGCCATTGCAGCGCTGTTCATCCCGCAACTGGACCTCGATGGCTCGATTTCGGGAACCATGACGGCCAGCGGCAGCCGGCGCCAGCCGGTCCTGTCCGTGAACCTGACCGCCGACGGATTGCGGCCCCGGGACATCCCCCAGGCTGCTTTCGCCGGACTGACCATTGCCGTCGATGTGCGGCAGGGCGATGACGGCCTGCGGGCCGGGCTGGAACTGACCGGTCCGGAGGAAACGCGCGTATCGGCCGAACTGCAGACCACGGCCCTGCTCTCGCTGGAGCCGCCGGGGTTTGGCGGGGCGGCGGGGCAGAACCTGTCCGGCCGTATCGAGGCGTCCGGCAGCCTGACGACGGTCGAACGCATTGTCCCGCTCGGCGGAGACCGGCTGGAGGGGGCCGTATCGGCCCGGGCGAACATTGCCGGCACGCTGGCCCGTCCCGAGTTGCAGGGCGATCTGAGACTGTCAGGGGGCGCCTATGAAGGTGTTTCAACCGGCGTCGTCGTCCAGGATATCGAAGGGCATATCGAATTTACCGGCAGCGAGGCCCGGATCGTCACGTTCCGCGCATCGGACGGCCGGGAGGGCCAGTTGACGGGGTCTGGCGCGGTCGCCATTGCCGGGGCGGAGAATACGGAAGGGACGCTGGAACTGGATCTGGACCGGTTTACGGTCCTGCACCGGGCGGAGGCCGAAATCGTCACGTCGGGCACGATCGGCCTGTCGGGATCGCTTGCCGCGCCGACCCTGGGCGGCAGCCTGACCGTCGACAGCGCGGAAATCCGTATTCCCGACCGCCTTCCGGAGAATGTCGCGGAACTGGATGTCATCGAAGTCAACCTGCCGGAAGGCGAGGGCGCGACACCGGCCGCGCCTGCCGATCCGGACCCGTCCGAGCCATTTTCCGTGGCGCTCGACCTGTCCATAGCATTTCCCGGCCGCAGTTTCGTTCGCGGGCGCGGGCTGGAATCGGAGTGGGAGGGCAGGCTTCATGTCGGCGGCACAAGCGCCGATCCGGAGGTTTCCGGGAACCTCAATATCGTGCGGGGGACCTTCGCCTTTGCCGGCAAGACCTTCGTCGTGCAATCCGGCACGGTTTCCCTTGGCGATGGGCAATCACTGGAGCCGGAAATCAACGTGGTCGCGGAAGCAACGCTCCCGGATCTGCTTGCGCGGGTGCGGCTGGAAGGCAAGGCGTCGGAACCGACCATCACCGTTTCCTCGGAACCGCCCCTGCCGCAGGAGGAAGTCCTGGCGCGGATCCTGTTCGGCCAGTCGACCGGCCAGCTGTCCGCCGTACAGGCGCTGCAGCTGGCCCAGACGGCGGCGAGTCTGTCCGGCGGACGCGGTGCGAACGTGGTGGACAGGGTCCGTAAGGCGCTCGGCGTGGATGTTCTGAGCATCGAGACGGGCGGCGAAGACGGGGGCGGTGCGACGCTGAAGGCCGGAAAGTATATTAACGACAAAGTTTACCTGTCGGTATCGCAGGGAACCGAACCGGGGTCGCAGCAGGTCGGCGTGGAAGTGGAAGTGCTGCCGAACGTTTCCGTCGATATCGGTGTCGGCGGGTCGGAAAGCGGCAATGTCGGGCTGAACTGGAAGTACGATTACTAGATCAGATCATGGTTGGCTGTCGGTTACGGATGTTATTTGACAAATAATGCCGCGGATAGATTCATTCTGATCTAGAATTCAGTCGCCGCGCCGTGTCGCGGGCAGGAACACACAGGTAGACATGGCCGCGCCGTCACTTCTCGTCATAACCGACCGGCAGAACACGAGCCTGCCCTTCGACGAAATTCTGGTGCAGGTCCTCGACGCGGGCTGCCGCTGGATCATGGTGCGGGAAAAGAATCTTGCGACGGCGGAGCTGTGCCCGCTGATCGAGACGATTCAGGAAGCCGCCGGCTCGTACGGCGCGACGATTTCGATCAACGGCGACTACACGGCGGCATCGATCCGCGGCGTTCGCGCCGTCCACCTGCCGCAGGGGCATCCGGTATCGGCCATTCGCCGGGTGATGGGGGCGCAGACCCTGATCGGCGTTTCCGCGCATTCGGTGGCGGAGGCAATGCAGGCCGTGGCCGAGGGCGCGAATTATGTCACGGCAAGTCCGGTCCACGAAACCCAAAGCAAGCCCGGTTACGGTCCCGCGCTGGAAATTGACGGGCTGTCGGAGATCGTGGCGTCGGTGCGGGCGCCTGTCCTGGCGCTGGGCGGGATTACCGTCGACAACGCGGCGGCGTGTATCCTCGCCGGCGCGGCCGGCGTTGCCGTCATGGGGTCCGTCATGCGGTCGAAAACGCCGGGGCGCGTGGTTTCGGATCTGATTGCCGCGCTTGCAACGCAGGCGCCCTGACCGTTTTCCCTTGCGGTGCGGCCCCGGCGGGCCCGGTCAGGCCGCCCTGGTGCGGCTGCCCTGCGCTTTCGTCTTCATGGCGCGGCTGGGATCGTTTGCCGGTTTCGCTGACAGGACGCCGTCGGCGGAAAAATCCGCAGCCGGGCTCTCGTTCCGAACCCGCTTCCACCAGCGGGTCAGCCCGATCATGAAAGCAGCGAAGATGCCGCATGTCGCCGCGACGGCGACCCATCCCAGGACGCCCGGCATGGCCTGGGCTTCCTGCGTGGCGCCGTGGATAAAGCTGGCTATGCCAAGGGCAAACAATGCGGTGATGGCGACGGAAAAACTGATGGCGTAGTTTTCCTGCTTTGTCCAAAGGGGCGGCCGTGGCCGCTGGAACTCCAGAACGGACCAGCTGAACAGGGCGATGCCCATCGTCGTCAGCAGGGTTCCAATGATAATGGCCATGATATTTGTGTTGCTCCGTATAACAGCGGGTTCGAGTTCGGGTAACGAGGTGCTCACCGGTCCCGCGCGGCTCGCCGCCGCATTGCTGTGCGGATGGCGGGACGTCGCGGTTTGTGCGGTGTCCGTGGTGGTTGGCTCAGGCGGCCTCTTGGCGGCGCGGTTTCGGGCTGGACGGCGCGCCCGCAACCGGATTTCGTCCGCCCGGGTTCGCATCGTTTGCCGGCCCGGATCGGCCGGCCACGAAGACGGTCCGGCCCCGGCCCAAGTCGCGCCACTGCACGATCATCCGGCGCATGGCGAAGACGCCGACGCCGATCACGGCCGCCAATGCCGCGATGACAGGCGCCGACATCGCGTTTGTATCAGCCGCGCCAAGATAGGCCAGGCCGTAAAACGAGGCGGATAACAGTAATGCAACGGTGCTGGCCAGGGCGAGGACCATGGCGGCGGACGGAATTATCGTCCAGCGCGCCGGGACCGGCTGCCGGTATTGCAGGGCGGACCAGGTGAAGAGGGTAACCGCCACCGCGAAAAGCAGTGTCCCAATGACGGCATACATGATGCGGGGAACTCCCGGACAAAAACGTCAGGCGTATTCCAAACGCCAACGTATCAATATACGGCGAAGCTTTCCGGTATTAAATAGGCCGCAAAAAATATTTTTTGCGGCCGGTTTCGTCGCGCGCGTCCCCTTCGCCGGCCCGGCGGATTCGCGCCTTCAATCGGACGCAGTAGTCGCGTCCGATTGAAGGCAGTCCGATTCAATAACGGTTGATCTGCAGTTCGACCAGCGGGAAGCCGCTGGAAACATGCGCCTCGCTGACCGGCGCCGCGGTTTCCAGATAACTGCTGTCGAGCTGGTCGAGGCTGGTGACGCCGAGCAGACCCATCGCCAGCCGCATTTCCTCTTCCAGCAGTTGCAGGACCCGCACCAGCCCGTCCTTGCCGCCGGCGGCGAGGCCGTAGCCCTGCATGCGGCCGATCCCGACGGCATCCGCGCCAAGCGCGATCGCCTTCACGATATCGGTGCCGCGATAGTAGCCGCCATCGACGATGACGGCCGCCTTGCCGGCGACGGCCTTGACGACTTCGGGCAGGACGGTGGTGGAGCCGCGCCCGTGGTCGAGCTGCCGCCCGCCATGATTGGAGACATAGACCCCGTCGACGCCGTGTTCGACGCACAGGGCGGCGTCTTCCGCCGTGCCGATACCCTTCAGGATCAGCGGGACGTCATGCTTGTCCTTGAAGCGCTTGACGTTGTCCCAGGTATAGAGCGCCTGGTACTCCATGCCCGTCGCGCTGACCCGCCAGGGCTTGGCGAAGCGGTTCGCGAGATCGCGCTCGCGGCGGCTGTAATGGGACGAATCGACCGTGATCGCGAAGGCGTAGTAGCCATTGTCGATGGCGCGCTTGACGTGGTCATCCTCGAACGCCGCGTCGCCCCGGACATAGAGCTGGAAGATGCGCTTGTTGTCGGCTGCGGCGGCGGTTTCCTCCAGCCCCGGCGCGCAGCGCGAACTGAGCATGTGGACGATGTCGAATGCCTCCGCCGCCTGGCCCGATGTGGCGCCGCCGCCCGGATGGAAGGATTCCAGCGAACCAATCGGCGCCAGAAGCACCGGTATCCGCATTTTCTGGCCCAGCAGGGATCCGGAAACATCGACATCCAGCACGTTGCGGCAGACCCGCGGCTTGAACGCGATGGTGTCCAGCGCCTGGCGGTTGCGCCGCAGGGTGGTTTCGGTTTCCGTCGCGCCGACAAGGTAGTCCCACTGGTCGCGCGGCAGGTTCTTCTGCGCCCTGGCGACGATTTCGTGCAATGTGTAGAACTCGCTGTCGGCGGCGTTCGGGTCGTCTGTTATATCGCTCACTGATTTGCTCTCCGTGACCTGCTGATTGTAGTTCGGGGCGGCGATCCTAGGCCGGGCGAAGCGGCCCGCACAAGTAGGCGGCGCTGACGACGCTGCCCGACGCGCATTGCTTCGATATCGTGGAGCGGTATTACAGGACGCCGGCGCCGACCCCGCAGGTCCTGGTGCGGCGCCGCGGAAACCGGGACGCATTCCGCCTCCGAACCCGCTGCCGCAGGTTCCGGGGGCTATTGTGCCGGGCGTTGCCGTCTAATCGGCGGCTTCGCTGGCTTCCGGCGCGTCGACGATTTCGGTTTTGAAATTCGCCGGCGAGACGATTTCGAGAACCGCGAAATCCTTCGAGCAGGCAATTTCCCGGTGCGGAATCAGCGGGGTCTGCTGGATGCAGTCGCCTTTTTCGATCCGGTGCACGCCATGGCCGGCATATTCGAATTCCGCCCATCCATCGAGCACGTAGACGAACTGGAAATCACAGATATGGCGGTGCCATTCCTGGACCTCGTCCGACATTTCCTTGCCGTTGGCGCGCACGATATGGGCCACGTAGTCGCCCTTGGTGGCGTCCTTGTAGCCAAGGTCGCGATATTCGAATATCTCCCGCAGACCCGGCGTCCAGGTCGCTTCCGATGCCTTGCTGTGGAAGAAATCCCAGTTTCTCTCTTGCATGACGATTCTCCTCTCCTCGAATCCGGTAGGGAAGCTTAACACCTGTAGCGGGAAAGGGAAGCGGTTCGCGGCGGACGATATTGACGCTCCGTTACCGGCGTGTCAGTAGCTTAAGCGAATCTTGGAGCAGATTCACGCCATAACACGAAAAAAAAGGAAGCCGACCATGATTACCGTTGCACATGAAACCCTGCGCAAACAACTCACCGAAATCTACCGCGCCTGGGGCATGGAGGAGGATCAGATCGCGATCGTCGTAAACAACATGGTCGAAAGCGACCTGCGCGGGATCGATTCGCACGGTGTGGGCATGCTGCCGACCTATGCGGAACGGCGCGGCGCCGGCGCGGTCAATGTAAACCCCGATATCAGGGTGGTCCGCGATTTCGGCGCCATCGCGCTGATCGATGCGGATCACGGGCTGGGGCATGCGCCGGCGACGCGCGGCATGGAATTGGCCTGCGACAAGGCGGAGCAGTTCGGCGTGGGCGCGGTCACGGTGCGCAACGCGAACCATTTCGGCGCGGCGGGCGTGTACTCCACGATGGCCAGCGCGCGCGGCCTGATCGGCATCTGCATGACCGGCACGACCCAGCGCGCCGTGCTGCCGACCTTTGCGAAGGAGCCGCGCTATTCGACCAATCCCATCGCCTTCGCCGCGCCGGCCAAACGCAATGACGATTTCTCGCTCGACATGGCGACCAGCACGATTGCGGTCGGCAAGCTGAATATCGCGCGCCGGGCGGAGAAGGAAATTCCGATCGGCTGGGCGTCGGACGAGAACGGCGTGCCGACGACCGATCCGGTCGCCGCGCTGAATGCCTCGCCGAAGCGGCTGTCGCCGCTGGGCGGCACGCGCGAACTGGGTTCCCACAAGGGCTACGGGCTGGCGATGATGGTCGATATCCTGTCCAGCGTGCTGTCGGGCTCCTTCATCGGCGGCTACAACCTGAAAACCGGCAAGCGCGAAAAATACATCAATGTCGGCCATTTCATGCTGGCCATTAATCCGCGCGCCTTCCGCGAGGACGGCGAATTCGAGGACGAACTGGACGATCTGATCGATATGCTGCATGCAACGCCGCCGCTGGATCCGTCGCAGCCGGTCCTCGTCGCCGGCGACCCGGAGCACAAGTCGCGGATCGAGCGGATGGCGAACGGGATTCCGATGACGGACACGCTGGCGCGCGAAGTGCGCGAGGTGGCGGAAGCCTGCGGCGCGCCCTTCATCCTCGGCAACTGACGCTCGCCTGCGCGGATAAACTGCGCTAACATGTCGCAGCGTTCGCACAGGGAGGATTTGTGCCATGAAAGTGCAGTCACTCGGTCATGTTGTGCTCAGGGTCAGTAATCTGGAACGCGCCGAAGCGTTCTACAGCGGCATTCTCGGCCTGCCGGTCTGCGCCCGCTACCCGGAACGGCAGATGGTGTTTTTCAGTCTCGGCGATCACCATGATTTCGCCATTGCGTCGGTCGGCGAGGATGCGCCGCCGGCGGCCGGGAATACCGCAGGTCTGGCGCATGTCGCGTTCCGGCTCGGTGACGACCTGGAAATCCTGAGGAAAGCCAAGGCGGATCTGGAAGCGGCCGGCGTCACGGTGCAGCGGATCGTCGACCATGAAGTGTCGAAATCGATCTATGTCAACGACCCGGACGGCAACGGCATCGAGGTCTATGTGGACGGCTCCGATATCTGGAAAACCGAGCCGCAGCGGGTCGCGCAGGCGCAGCCGCTGGCGCTCTGAACGTCCGCGCGCCTGTTTCGGGGATCGTCAGGTTTTCAGGGCCTGCGCGACGAGCGCCCTCATGTCATCCGCCAGCGGCAGGGCGAGCGCCGCCTGCTGGCCTTCCGCCGACATCTTGCCCCAGGTCTTGCGCAGGATATCGACAATCTTGGAGTCTTCATGTTTGGCGGCGAAATCCGCCAGGTAATACTGCAGGAAGACATGGCAGATGACGTCCTCCAGCGTCTGGGAATCCGGGTCGCTCTTCGGGCGCTCCTTGCGGATCAGGCTCCTGACGCGCGCGATGGCGTCGTCGCCATAGCCGCAGCGGGCCAGGATTTCGGCGGTCTGGTTCGCGTGCCGGTTTTTAAGCTCCGTACGCCAGCGCAGGTAACCGGTGCGGTCCATCGGGTAGTCGCGGCGGGGCAGTTGCCAGCGCCGCAGATGCTGCGCCCGGGCCGCCAGCCGCAGGGGCTCCGGGGCGTCCGGCGCGAAACGGCCGAGCGCCGCCGTCATGCGTTCCGAGTACACCAGTTCCGCCGGCCGGATCCTGCCGTCGACAGTGACGGTGTTGGGGTCTTCCGCGTTCGCAGCGTCAATCGCGGCTATCGCGGCCGGGAATATTGCCTGTTCGGTATCGGACATCGACAGCGGACCCAGATTTCTCTCGATATTGCGGAAGCGGGATTTTAAAAGATCATAAATCTTCTACCGGCGTATTTAAAGGTTACCGTTTCCGGGGGATGCGGTCCGGGCGGCTACGTACTCAACAGGGATGACCGAAATGGATCAGAGTATCAGCGAAGGTTTCGACGAGGCGATGGCGGTCGTTACTGTCTACGGCCTCGACGTGATTGGCGCGATCGCCATACTGGTGATCGGCTGGATCGCCGCCGGGTGGGTTTCCGGTTCGGTGAGCCGGGCGCTGGGGCGCGTTGCCAGAATGGATGAAACCCTCAGGCGCTTCGCCGTCAGCGCCACCCGCTACCTGGTTCTTGTCGTCACCGTTATCGCCGTGCTGTCGCAGTTCGGGGTGGAAATGGCGAGCCTGCTGATCGTTCTCAGCACGGCCGGACTGGCCATCGGTCTGGCGCTGCAGGGCACGCTCAGCAACGTCGCCGCCGGCGTCATGCTGCTGCTGTTTCGCCCGTTCAAGGTCGGCGACTATGTCCAGGTCGGCGGCCAGGCGGGCACGGTGAAGGAAATCACCCTCTTCGTCACGGAAATGGCGACCCCGGACAATGTGCATATCGTCGTGCCCAACGGGCAGGTCTGGGGTTCGTCGGTGGTCAATTACAGCCACCATACGACGCGCCGGGTCGATATCGCGGTCGGTATCGGCTACGACGACGACATCAACAAGGCGTTCGCCGAGGTGATCGGCCTGATCGAGGCGGACGACCGCGCCATGCCCGAGCCGGCACCGCTCGTTGCGGTGAGCGGGCTTGGCGATAATTCCGTCGACCTGACGGTGCGGGTCTGGTGCAAGGCCGCCGATTACTGGGGCCTGAAATTCGGCCTGACCAAGGCGATCAAGGAACGCTTCGACGAAACAGGCATCAATATTCCCTATCCGCAGCGCACCGTGCACATCGTCAACGCGGCGGCGGACTGATTCTGGCGGGGCAATACCCGCCACAGGGAGGCAGAGGCGATGAACCGATATGATTTTGCCGGCCGGACGATTGTCGTTACCGGCGCCGCCGGCGGCATCGGCGTCGAATGCGCGGCGCTACTCATCGCCGGCGGCGCGCATGTCCATCTGGTCGATCTGCGCGAAGAAGCGCTGGCGGCGGCCGCGGCGGGGCTGGACGGTGGGACAGGGCGGGTCACCACCCATGTTTCGGCGCTGGATGGGCCCGCGGCCTGCGCGGCGGCGTTCGATTCGGCGGGGGAGGCGCCGCACGGCCTGGTCCACCTGGCCGGTCTGTTCGAACCGGACCCGTTCGATCCGGCGAAGCAGGACGTCTGGGACCGGGCGATACAGGTCAATCTGAAAACGGCGTATGATATGGCTGTCGCCTATGACCGCAGGCGGGAAAAGGGCGCAGCGGGACGGATGGTCTTTACCACCTCCATTGCCGCCGGGCGCGGGTCGCCGGATTACACGCCCTACAGCGTGGCGAAGGCGGGACTGCACGGGCTGGTCCGGTCGCTGGCGAAGAAATTTGCTCCGGACGTGAATGTCAATGCGGTCGCGCCGGGCATTATCGTGACCCGGATGACCGAGGGCATCATCCGCGAACGCGGCAATTCGGCCGCCGCGGAGGCGGTGCTGGGACGCTTCGGTCTACCCGGAGAAGTCGCGCACGCCATCGCGTTCCTGTGCAGCGGCGGCGCCAGCTTCATCAACGGCCAGATTATCCAGGTCGATGGCGGGATCGTATTTCGCTGATCCGGCGCGGCCCGCCGCAGGGCGCGGGGACAGGTGCTACCTGCCGTATCCCTTCATGTAGGCGATGACGTTTGCACGATCTTCCGGTTTTTTCAGGCCCGGGAAGGCCATGCGATTGCCCTTGATGAACTGCCTCGGGTTTTCAAGATAGGAATCGAGCGTCGCCTCGTCCCAGGTGAGGCCGGAATTCTTCATCGCAGCGGAATAGTTGAACCCCTTCATGCCGGCGGCCGGGGCCCCGACGATGCCGAACAACGTCGGTCCCACCTTTTTTTTGCCTTCCTCCAGCGCGTGGCAGGCCCTGCATTTCTTGAATACCTTTTCGCCCTCGGCCAGGTCGGCGGCATGGGCGGACAGGGCGCCGAAACCCAGAGCTGCGCCGAAAGCCACCAGCAGGACGTTACGCATGCGAATTCTCCCTCAGCGATAAATTGCTTCAGCCATTTGTCTCGCCTGCTATCTAAGGGGCGCTCCGGAGAGGATCAACCGCAGCGACTTGCGCCATATCGCCGCAACGCGCGCCGCCGGATAACAGTCAATATCCTGACAATACAATATAAATCCGCCTCTATTTTTTTGGATTAAAAGCAAATTCACGTGTTAATCGGAATCACCCGGGTGGTTCCGATTAATCACGATTTGCTTTAAGGACGGCGCTTCAGGCAGTTGCTACAGATCGTGTCGGGTTACAGGACCTTGCCGGGATTCATGATTCCCTTCGGGTCGAAGGCCTGTTTGATGCGCCGCATCTGGTCCTGTTCGATATCCGACTTGTAGCGCGCCAGCTCGTCGCGCTTCAACTGCCCGATACCGTGTTCGGCGCTGAAACTGCCCTCCAGCGCCGTCGCGATGTCGTGAATGCCGACCTCGATATCGTGGGTGCGGGCCAGGAACGCCGCCTTGTCGCCGCCGACCGGCTGCACCAGATTGAAATGGATATTGCCGTCGCCGATATGACCGAACGGCCCGATGCGGACGCCGTCGATGGTGTCCCGGGCGCAGATACGCGCCCGATCCAGGAATTCCGGCACCATGGAAACCGGCACCGAGACGTCGTGGCGGATGACGCCGCCGGCATGGTTCATCGATTCCGGGATGAGTTCGCGCAGTCGCCACAGCGCCGACCGCTGCGCGCCGCTGCTGGCAATGACGGCATCCTGAATTTCGCCGGCCTCGAAGGCGGCGCCAAGCATGGTTTCCATCACCTCCGAGGCGGCCGACATTTCGATCAGCGCGTAATGTCCATGCGCCTCGCCGAAGGGATCCTGCTGATCCGGGTCGCGGTCGAAGACGAGGTCGAGGCAGACCCGGTCCATGTATTCGAATGTGGTGGTGCCGTCGCCGCTGGCCGCCTTGGCGCTGGCCAGCAGGGTGACCGCCGCCGTGGCGTCGCGCAGCGCCACGAAGGCGGTGCTGACTTCGCGGGGGCGCGGGTACAGCTTCATGACGGCGGCGGTGACGATCCCGAGCGTGCCTTCCGCGCCGATGAACAGCTGCTTCAGGTCGTAGCCCGTGTTGTCCTTGCGCAGTTTTCGCAGTCCGTGCCAGATCTGCCCGTCCGGCAGGACGACTTCCAGCCCCAGGGTCAGGTCGCGGGTGTTGCCGTAGCGCAGCACGGCGGTGCCGCCGGCATTGGTCGACAGGTTGCCGCCGATCTGGCAACTGCCTTCCGCCGCGAGGCTGAGCGGGAACAGCCGGTCGACTTCTTCCGCCGCCGCCTGGATATCCGCCAATACGCAACCGGCTTCGACGGTGATCGAATTGTCCAGCGGGTCAATGTCGCGGATCCGGTTCATGCGGGCGAGGGACAGGACGATTTCGCTGCCGTCCGGGTTCGGCGTGGCGCCGCCGCAATAGCCGGTATTACCGCCCTGCGGGACAACGCCGATGGACGCCGCGTCGCAGATTTTCAGGATCGCGGCAACCGCCTGTGTATCGGCAGGGCGCAGCACGAGCGGCGTTTCGCCGTGATACAGCCCGCGGAAATCGTCCAGATAGGCGGCCTTGCCGGCATCGTCCTCGATCCATCCGCCGGGCCCGGCGGCCTGTTTGAGTTTTTCGAGCGTTTCGGTATCGATTTTCGATCTGGTCATGGCGGTCATGGTCAATGCTGAATATTGGGCGAATCCGGCATGCGGAACGGGCAGGCCGATTCATAGGCCCGCGCGGCGCGCAGCACCAGCGCATCCGCATCCCTGGCGCCGATAATCTGCAATCCGGCCGGAAGCCCCTCGCTATTGAAGCCGCAGGGAACCGTCGCCGCAGGCTGCTGGGTCAGGTTGAACGGATAGGTGAACGGGGTCCAGCTGGTCCAGCGCGGCATCCTGCCGGGGTCCGGGGCTTCCTGCCCGGCGGCGAAGGCCGGGATCGGCAGGGTTGGCGTGAGCAGCAGGTCGTATTCGTCATGGAACCGCGACATGGTTTCGCCAAGCCTGTTGCGGGCCGTGACCGCTTCCATATATTCGGTCATGGTGATTTCCGCGCCCTGCGCCGCGATCTCCTGCAGGCCGGGATCGAGCAGATTCCGGTCCGCCGCCGGGAATGTCCCCACCATATAGGCCGCGGCGCTGTACCAGTGGCGGCGGAATGTCTCGGCGGGGTCGTCGAAGCCGGGATCGGTTTCCGTGACATGCGCGCCCAGCGATTCCAGCACCCCGACGGCGGAACGGACCAGCGCGGCGATTTCGGGGTCGACATCGGCGCGGCCCAGCGCGGGGCTGAACGCAATGCGCAACCCGGCCACGCCGTCCTCCAGCCCGACCCGGTAGTCGCGGCCGGTGGCGGGCAGGGCGGTCCAGTCGCGCGCATCCGGGCCGGACAGGACGTTCAGCATCAGCGCCGCGTCGCCGACCGTGCGGGTCATGGGGCCGATATGCGCCAGCGTGCCGAAAACGCTGCCCGGCCAGGCGGGCACGCGCCCGAAACTGGGCTTGAGGCCGAAAATGCCGGTAAAGCCGCCCGGCATGCGGATCGAACCGCCGCCATCGGTGCCGATATGCAGCGCCCCCATTCCCAGCGCCGCCGCCGCCGCCGCGCCGCCGCTGCTGCCGCCGGGGGTGCGGCCGGTATGCCAGGGGTTGCGGGTGACGCCGGTAAGCGGGCTGTCGGTGACGCCTTTCCAGCCGAATTCCGGGGTCGTCGTCTTGCCCAGCAGAACCGCGCCGCTTTCGCGCAGCCGCGCGACGCTGGGCGCATCGTCCTCCCAGGGCTGGTCCGGGTCGATGGTCCTGCTGCCGCGCAGCGTCGACCAGCCTTTGGTCAACACGATATCCTTCACGGAGGTCGGCACGCCATCGACCGGTCCCAGCGGGGCGCCGGCCATCCAGCGCGCCTCGGAGGCCCTTGCGTCCGCCATCGCGCGGTCGCCGTCGACGATCCGGAAGGCGTTGACGACGCCGTTGCATTCCTCGATGCGCGCCAGCGCGGCCCGGGTCGCCTCGACGGGCGACAGTTCGCGGCGCCGGAAGCACCGCAGCAGTTCGGTCGCCGGCAACCGGGCGATCTCAACGGACATTCTGCAAACCTCCTGTAAGGCCGGGATACGCGGTGCGTCGGTACGATCCTAAATCATTCCGGCCAGCAATTCGAACCTGTCGAGAAATTTCTGTTTCGCCTGCGCCGGCGGAACGGGCGAAAGCGTGATGTTATCAATGCCGCGCGGGCTGCCGAATATCTGCTTTGCCTCCGCCGGCGTGAATCCGGCGAGTTGCACGGCTTCCAGCCAGGCCGAGGCGCGGTCCGCCCGCTTGATCAGCTTCTGCGCGCTTTCCGGCGGAATGGGGGCGATGCCGAACCGGATATGGATGGCGCTCTGCAGGCTGTGCTCGAAGCCCTTGTAGTCAAAGCCGACGGCGGCCTTGAAGGGTGAAATCAGGTCGCCGATGACATATTCCGCCGCATCGTGCAGCAGCGCGGCCATGCGCCACGACGGCGAAATATTCTTGCGGAAGCGCCGGGTCAGGCTCTCGACCAGCACCGAATGCTCCGCTACCGAAAAGGCCCATTCGCCGTCGGTCTGCCCGTTCCAGCGCGCGACGCGGGACAGGCCGTGGGCGATATCCTCTATTTCGATGTCGAGCGGCGAAGGCTCCAGCAGGTTCAGCCGCCGTCCGCTCAGCATTCTTTGCCAGGCGCGCATATGTGTTCCTTCCGTTGCCTGCATAGTAGACTGCCGGTAACGGGAGAATAGAGAAAATGCAGTACCGATACGCATTGATTACGGGTGCGACCAGCGGTATCGGCAGGGCGCTTGCCGAAGCCCTGCCGGTCACGACGCACCTGCTGCTCACGGGACGGAACCGCGAAAGACTTGCCGAACTGGCCGGCAGGCTGGCGTCTGACGGCCGGCAGGTCGAAACGGTTGTCGCCGACCTGGCGACGGATGCGGGGCGCGCCGCCGTGATCGACCGCGCCGAAGCGCTGGAGATCGACTTCCTGGTCAACAATGCGGGACTGGGACGATTCGGGGCTATCGCGGACAATCCCATGGTGGCGGAACTGGAAATGGCGGCGGTGAATGTCACCGCGGTGGTCGAACTGACGCGGGCGCTGCTGCCGGGGATGACGGCGCGCGCCCGGCAAACGGGAACCCGCGCCGGTGTCATGATCGTGGCCAGCGTCGTCGCCTTCCAGGCCGTGCCTTACATGACGACCTATGCCGCCAGCAAGGTCTTCGACCTGTTCTACGCCGAGGGGCTGGCGGCGGAACTGCGGGACGAGCCCGTCGATGTGCTGGCGCTGTGTCCGGGCGGGACGCGGACCGAATTCTTTGACCGCGCCGCCATGCCGGACCGGACAATGCCCTATATGCTGAGCGCGGAATCGGTCGCCCGCCAGGCGCTTGCGGCGATGGGCCGGCGGACCGTGCTGGTGACCGATCCGGTACGCCGGGTCACGATCGTGCCGGGCCTGTTGCGCCGCCGCGTGCTGCGCAGCCTCGTCGCCCGGGTGATGCGGCGGCTGGCGCATCGGGCGTGATTGCGCGGCGTGTTCGGGGTCAACCCTTTTCAGCTTCACGATATTTTCAGTTTGCATCGGCAAAATG
This sequence comes from Alphaproteobacteria bacterium, assembly GCA_040905865.1. Taxonomy (NCBI): domain Bacteria; kingdom Pseudomonadati; phylum Pseudomonadota; class Alphaproteobacteria; species Alphaproteobacteria bacterium. The sequence continues at coordinate 67,917 of JBBDQU010000051.1, read as the reverse complement.
GGCTATATTGTCGGAACCTCGTTGAAGAACGTCGCCGGGGTTGCGCGAAGAAGGATGGACAACAGCGAGGGCCGCGACGCCGGCATCTAACAATACGATAGATCAGATTCACGTGGCTGCCGGATCGCCGGAGGCGATTCCATCAGCCACGATCTGATCCTGGAAAGGGTTACCCATGATTGAACCGGATGCCGAATATGCGTTTCTGGATCAGGTCGTCGAAACCTTCGGCGCCGCCGCCCGCGACATGATCGCCGAGGCGAAATCGATGAAGGACCTGGATACCGTCTGCTACGGTTCGCTGCTTGCCGGTTGTATCCTGCATTGCGAAAAGCACGGTATCGACGAGGGCCGGGCCGTTGTCCTGCAACTGGTCAACCGGATATTCGACGAACGGCGGGAACGGGAGAAGATGCTGCCTGTGCCGACAGAAGCGACTCTTCACTAGTTCACGGTATTCAGGGTACGGACGCGCAAACAATGGCGAAGTCAGCAAAACGCGGCGGCAAACGGCCGGCAAAGGCCACAATAACGGCCCGGAAGGAGGGTTCGGGCGGGTTCCGATGGAAATACGTGTTCTTTGCGGCCTGCGGCGGGGCGTTGCTGGCGGCCGCCTACGGGTTCTACAGCAGCCAGAACCGCGCCGCGAGCTTCGAGGAACTGGCGCAGTCGGGGCAGGCGGCGCTGTCGCGGGTAGAGGTCGCGCCAAGCGAGGGGCGCGCCCATGTTCCCGTCGGCCAGCCGCTGCAGTATGCGACCGATCCGCCGACCTCGGGAAGCCATTACCCGGTCTGGGTCGATCCCGGGTTCTATGAAAGCGCGCAAAGTCGCGTCAATCTGGTGCATTCGCTCGAACACGGCATGATCGTCATTTACTACGACACGCCAGGCGACACGGTGCTGGACCGGTTGCGCGACTGGGCCGGACTGTTCAATGGCCCGTGGAGCGGCATTGTCGCGGTCCCGCGCGCGGGACTGGGCGAAAAGCTGATCCTGACGGCCTGGCGGCGGACGCTGCGGCTGGACAGATTCGAGGAAAAGTCGGCGGCCGCCTTCATCGATGCCTTCAGGGGGCGCGGGCCGGAGAACCCGGTCCGTTGATTCACCGCGATATTTCAGAAATTTCGCGCGACATGCTGATTCAGCTTGTCTCCGCCACCAGCAAATTTTACCGTTTTCGGAAATAAAAGACCGACAGGTAGATCATGAATGGGGCATGCCATGGATAAAGTGCCGAGACGTCACGTGTTTGGGGCCGCGTGAACAGGGTGGACAGCGCAGGTTCATCGACGAAAACGTCACGACTACGGCGTGTCCTCGCGCGGATTTTCCGCGAACGGGAGCTGTTGCTGCGCTCGAGCGGGCGCGTCCATTTCTTGCGGCTGACGCCGCGCCTGCAAATCGGCATTGCGGCGCTTGTCGCGCTCGTTATCGCCTGGGGCGCCGGCGGGACCATGCTTTCCCTTTATAAACAACAGCTAATCGCCGAACGCGACAGTCGTTTGGTGCAATCTCAGGTCGTGTATGAAGACCTGCTGGACGAAATTGTCATTTATCAGCGCAAGGTCGCCGAGGTCACCGGCAAGCTGCGGCAGAACCAGGAAGACCTCGTCCGCCAGTTTTCATGGGCGGATGAACTGGAGTCGAAGACCTTGTCCGAGGCCGCCGCGACTGCAACGAAAACCGGTCAGATCGCGGCGATTACCGAATCCCGGAGCGTCATGCGGCAACATCTGTCGCAACTGGACACGGACCTCCGGAGCATGACCAGCCTGGACTCCCTGCTGAAGGATTCCCTGCAGTCCATTCGCTCCGACCTGCAGCAGGCCGCCGCCGAGCGCAAGAAAGGGTATCAGGCACGGGCTATTCTGGTCGGCAGGCTGGAACGGTTGCAGAACGCCTTGCGGCAATCCGGGGAAACGGTGGCGGAACTGGAGGCCGACAAGCAGGAAATTGCGCAGGCGCTGGCGGAAGAACGGGACAAACTGCGGCGCGCCCGGGCCGCGCGCGCCGAAATGGCGGAAAGTCTGGCGGTCGCGCGGGGTTCGATCGCGCAAAAGGAACGCGAAAATGCGGACCTGGAAACGCTTGTCGCGGAAACCCGGCAGGAACTGGCGCTGTCGCGCGCGGATTATGACCGGATCTCGGCGGTGCGCGCCGAACTGGATGTGCGTCTGGCGGCGACGAAAGGCGCCATGAAGGCGGAAATGGAGCGCGGCAATCGGCTTGAAGCAAGCATGAAGGACGTCGTCGCCCATCTGGCGCGGGAAACCGGGCTCACGGATGAATACAACAAGGCGCGCGAACCTCTCGCGGCGCGGGCGGCGTATCTTCTGGACCGGTTGAGCATGCTGCACGAAGCGCGGTTAGGGCTGATCGATACCCTGAACGAGCGGACGGCCGGCTCGATCGAGAACGCGGAGCGGATCGTCGGGATGACGGGGCTGAACGTGGATACGATCGTTGCCGGCGTCGAGGAGACGGAGTTGCTGGGAAAGGGCGGACCGTTCATTGCCGCGCTGCCGGACAGCGTCGCGGGCGACGGGTTCGCCGGCAAGGTCACCGGGCTGGACGACAAGCTGAACCGCCTCGGCATGCTGCAGATTGCCCTGCGCGCCATTCCGCTGGTGGCCCCGGTCGACGCCTTTCGGATCGGCAGCGGTTTCGGCAAGCGAAAGGACCCGATTTCCGGCAAGCTGGCGATCCATGACGGGATCGATTTCTCCGCACCGGCGAATACACCGATTTACGCTTCGGCGCCCGGCACCGTGGTCTTTGCCAACTGGAACGGCCGGTACGGCAGAATGGTCGAAATCGACCACGGGTTCGGAATTCGCAGTCGCTACGCGCATTTACGGAAGATTTTTGTAAAAAAAGGTCAGCGGATCGGCCACCGGGAAAAGATCGCGTTGCTGGGTAGCAGCGGCCGCAGCACGGGTCCGCATTTGCATTACGAAATTTTGTACGGCAACATTGCGATGGATCCGATGCGATTTATCAAGGCTGGCAAATATGTTTTCAAGGAATAAGGGAAAATCATCCGATACCTTATTGGAAAATAGGGAAAAGCCGAAAATTCCATCAATCCTCAGCGAAGGCATCCGCATTCACGGCGATATCCGGACGGAAGGGGATATCCAGCTGGATGGCGTCATCGACGGGGATATCGCGACGGCAACGCTGACCGTGGGGGCCGCAGCGGTCGTCAATGGCGGAATTACCGGAGAGACGATCCGGATTTCCGGAACCGTCAACGGCACTATTACCGCCGCGACGGTCGAGCTGACCGCAACGGCCCGCGTGACGGGTGACATCTTCCACGAAAGCCTGTCGGTGGAAGCCGGCGCGCATATCGAGGGCCTGTGCAAGCACACGAGCCCGGAGCAGCCGCGCCGCGATGCGGGTTCCCGGCCCAGCCTTGTCGTGACCGACGACCCGGAAGGGGAAGCGACGGCGTCGTAGACCGGATTCAGCCGGAGTCGCGGGACATCAGGTCCCGGAACCGGCGCAAGGCCTCAATCTGCTCTCCGACGTTGCCGACCCAGGTGCCTGCCGTATAGAGCGTCACATGGGTCGCCCCCAGCGCTTTCCATGCCTGCGCATTTGCCAGCCATGAATCCGGATCGGGGTCCCGCGTGCGGATCCAGCAGTCGATGCCGAAATCCGCCGGATCGCGGCCTTCCTCGTCCAGGAACCCGCGCAGCGTGTCCAGCCTTTCAGCGGAGGTCTCGTCCGGCTCGCCCAGGGAAATCCAGCCCGCGCCATACCTGGCGGCCCGGCGCAGCATGGCATCGACGGAACCGCCGAACCACAGGGGGATGGGCTTCTGTATCGCGGCGGGGTTGAGTCCGACTCCCTTCAGCGTATCCCATTCACCCTCGAACTGCACGATATCGTCGCACCACAGGCGCAGCATCGCCTCGACCTGCTGTTCCTGGCGACGGCCGCGCGTTTTCCAGTTTTCGCCGAGGGCTTCGTACTCGATGGGGTTCCAGCCGACGCCGATACCGAGATCCAGCCGCCCGCCGGACAGCACGTCGACTTCCGCCGCCTGCTTGGCGACCAGCGCCGTCTGCCGCTGCGGCAGGATCAGCACCGACGATTTCAGCCGCACCCGCCGGGTGACGGCGGCCAGGAAGCCCATCGTCACGAAGATTTCGTGGTAGGGGTTGGTCAGGTCGTAGGGTCCCCTGAATTCGGGCCGGCTGGCGCGGTCGACCGCGACCGTGTGGTCCGGCACGTCGATGTAGTCGTAGCCCAGCGCCTCGACCGCCTGGGCCCATTCACGGATCGCCTCGGGATCGTTATTGAAGGCGAGATTGGGAAAGAAGGCGCCGAGGGGCATGGCTTTTCTCCGGGCTGCATAATCGCGGCAAGCCTATAACGCGGCGATGAAGGCGTCGAGCGTATCGGCAATATCTGGTTCGCCGAGGGTCGGTACATGGCCGGCGCCGGCAACCGTGACCTGCCGCAGGCCCGGATGCTCATCCGCCATTCGGGAGAGGGTTTCCGCGCTCAGGATATCGGAGAGGGCGCCGCGTACCGCCAGCAGGGGGACGCTCCCCAGGCTGCGATACAGGGGCCACAGATCGGGCAGGGGCGCGCCGGCGCGCAGCGGGTCGACGATGCGGACGTCCCAGTCGTAATGCAGCATGCCGTCGTCGCCTTCGCGCCAGGTCGCGCGGGCGGCGGCTTCCCACGCCTCGTCGCTATCCAGCGACAGGTTGGGAAACATCACCGCCAGATCCCGCGCCGCGCTGGCCCAGTCCCGGTGCGGCCGGTCGGTCCCGATATATTCGACGATACGAGCCAGTCCCGGGCCGCCGATTTCCGGTCCGACGTCGTTCAGGACGACGCCCGCCAGCACGGTGGGCATGGCCGCGCCCATCGCCATGGCCAGCACCCCGCCGAGCGACGTGCCGATGACCGCAACCCTGCCGATACCGGCGACGGCCAGCAGGTGCCGAATGTCGTTCAGATAGGTCTCGGGCCGGTAATTGCCGCTGTCGGGGTCGTAGTCGGACCGCCCCCTGCCGCGGTAGTCGGGGCAGAGGACAAGGCGGTCCCCGCACAGGCGCTGCGCCACCCTGTGGAAGTCGCGGGAATTGCGCGTCAGGCCGGTCAGGCAGAGCACCGGCATGCCGGCGGCATCCTCCGCGCCATAGGCCCGGTAATACAGCGACAGCCCATCCTGGGACGTAAATCGGTGTTCGCGATAGCCGCTCACGAGGGCTGCGCTCCGTGCGTGCCGGGCAACCGCTCACAGGCATCGAAGGCACAGGCGCAATCCAGCTTTGCGGACATGCAATCTCCTCTCGCGATTCCGGGCGCCGGGCCGGAAAGCGGGTCAGGGAACGCTGACCCTGTTGGAACCGGTCAGCGCCTCGACAATCCTTGCGGGATCGAACTCTTCCTGCAACCGATAATCGTAGATGGGGAGATTTTCCAGAACCCTTTGAACATAATTCCGCGTTTCCGGATACGGAATGGATTCCACCCAGTCCACGGCGGCATGGATCGACCCGTCGCGCGGGTCGCCATATTCGGAAAGCCAGCGGTACACCCGGCTGGGGCCCGCATTATACGATGCGAGCGCCAGCACGATAGAGCCGTCGAATTTTTCGATCAGCTGCGCCAGGTAGGTGCTGCCAAGGGTCAGGTTATGCGCCGGATCGGTCGTCAGCCGCTGGTGCGAATGGCTGACGTTCAACTGCCGCGCCAGGCCCCTGGCGGTGGCCGGCATCAGCTGCATGAGGCCGCGGGCGCCGGCGCTGCTGGTTGCCCCTGTGTCGAACGCGCTTTCCTGGCGGATGACTGCATGGACCAGGGCCGGGTTGGCCGGGATATCGAGCGGCGTGGGCAGCGCGGGGTATCCCGTTTCCGTGAGGACGATACCGTCGCGGATGGCCTGTTTGGCGACCCTGACAGACATGTCCTGGCGGCCGACCGCGATTGCGAATTGGGCTACCAGGGTCCACTCCGACCCGCTTTTCGCATCGACCATCAGCTTTTCCAGAAAGGCTTCGACCAGGTTGTCCTGTTCGAGTTCCGCCAGCATACGGGTCAGCCGCACGATTTCCCGGTTGTGGAAGGCCTGGATATCCTGCTTTTTCGATTCCGGCTCCCAGACGGGCGCGGGCCGCGTGACGAGACGGCTCAGCGCCAGCTGCCCGTAATAGGTGGTGAAATGGGTGGCGGCCGCGCCGTACCATTGCTGCGCCGCCGCCCGTGCATGGATGCCGGTTGCCTCGGCGGCCCGACCGGCCCAGTAGGCGCCGCGCGCCCGGCTGATCGGATAGCGGACATTCTCATACAGGGTCGTGAAATGCTTCAGGGCGATTTCGCTGTCGTTCAGGAAACGAAGGGCGATCCACCCCGCCAGCCATTCGGCTTCGGCGAGGGCGGCCCCGTCAATCGGTCCGTGGTCGCGCGCCAGGCGATAGGCGAGGGTGATGTCGCCGTTGTTAAGCGCCTCGCGCGCCAGGTAAACCCGTTCCCCCCACCACAGGTTCGGCCGGCCGACCTCGGCGCTCGGGTTTCCCAGCAGTTCAATGGCGCTTTCGGTCAGATTCTTCAGTCGCCGCCAGCGCAGTCTCTCAAAGACGAGGCCGGGATCGTTGCGCAGCGCGTCCGGGATGCGCGCGATGGCGCTATCCACTCCGCCCTTGCGCTGCATCAACATGAGCCGGGCTTCGGCAAGGTTCCGGTAGCCTTCGCTGACATGGCGCATCTGCCGCTGCGCGGCGCTCACCTGCCGGTCCCAGATCAGGCGGTCCAGGCGCGCGATATGGTCGTCATGGCGCAGAATATCCGAAAAATCCGATCGGAAGCCTCTTTCCTCCAGCGGCGTCATGTTCAGCGATATCCAGGCGTCCCGGACGAAGGAAGCCGCCTTTTCGGACTGTCCGGTCGCGATCAGGGCGCGGGCGTAGCGGGCGGACCCGGGCGCCGTAATGGGCGGGAACCGCGTGAACCAGCCGAGAATCGCGTCGCGGGGATCCGTGTCCGCCATTGCTTCTTCGGCCCGGCGGCGCAGGCGGTAGATATGGGGCCAGTCGGGATTTGCGGCAACGAAGGCGGCGATTTCCGCGAACCCGACGCCTGATTCCGCCTCCTTGAAATAAAGCCAGTTCAGCGCCTTGCCGGGCAGTTTTTCCCGGGCTTTCGCGGCATGCCGGATGGCGGAAACCCAGTCGCCCCTGGCCGCGTCACGAAACGCGTCCCGGTAGGCGGCGCGATCCGCGGGGCCCAGTTCGCTCGCGGGCAAAAGGGTCCCTGACATGGCGAGGATGCCCGCCACAGCCACGATCAAACCCAGGGACTTGTGTTTCATGCAAAAAAATCGCATTTCATTGCCGGTAGTTTACACGATACACTGTACGCCAACAATCAAACGGCGTGCCCGGGCACAAATTTACCGATTGCCTTTGCGCCAATCGTTACCCTCAGGGAGGCGGCCGCCGAGGTGGCCAAGGAGACAACATTATGTTTAACGGATCGTTAGTGGCGTTGATTACACCCTTCAGGAACGGGTCTGTCGACGAAGACGCTTATCAGGCATTTATCGACTGGCAGATCGCCGAGGGGACCCACGGGCTGGTGCCGACCGGCACAACCGGTGAATCGCCGACGCTGAGCCATGACGAGCACAAACGCGTCGTCGAATTGTGTATCGAGGTCGCGAAAGGGCGCGTCCCCGTCATCGCCGGCACGGGGTCGAACTCGACCGCCGAGGCGATCGAACTGACACAGCACGCCAAAGACGCGGGCGCAGATGCCGCCCTGGTGGTGACGCCGTATTACAACAAGCCGACCCAGGAAGGCCTATACCTGCATTACAGCATGATCGCCGAAGCGGTCGACCTGCCGATCATCATCTACAATATTCCCGGGCGTTCGATTGTCGACATGTCGGTGGCGACCATGGCGCGGCTGGCGAAACTGCCGAATATCGTCGGCGTGAAGGACGCCACGAACGATCTGGCGCGGCCGCTGGCCTCGCGTCTCGCGATCGAGGGAAAGTTCTGCCAGCTTTCGGGCGAGGATGCCACGATCGGGGCCTTCCTGGGCCAGGGCGGGGACGGCTGCATCTCGGTGACGGCCAATATCGCCCCGGGCATGTGCTCGAAACTGCATGTCGCGTGGCAGAAGCGGGATCTGGAAACCTTCGCGACGATGCGCGACCGGCTGATGCCGCTGCACAGCGCCATGTTCTGCGAAACCAGCCCGGGTCCGGTGAAATACGCGGCGCACCTGATGGGCAAGTGCGCGCCGGACTGCCGTCCGCCGCTGGCGCCCATCGCCGAAAGCAGCAAGGAAACGGTCCGCAGCACCCTGGTGGCGAGCGGGCTGATCAACTGACGCCATGGCGCAACAACCGTCTACCAACCGGGCGGTCGCACAGAACCGGCGCGCGCAATACGACTACTTCATCGACGAAAAGATCGAAGCGGGCATCATGCTTGTGGGGACGGAGGTAAAGGCGTTGCGGGAGGGCAAGGCCAGCCTGTCGGAATCATGGGCCGGCCCCCGCGACGGCGAATTGTGGCTGCACAACTGTTATATTCCGGAATACGGCAACAGCGGGCATTTCAATCATGTGCCGACCCGGCCCCGCAAGCTGCTGCTGCATCGCAAGCAGGTCGACAAGCTGATGGGGGCGGCCAAGCGGCAGGGCGTGACCATCGTCCCCATGTCGATCTATTTCAACGATCGGGGCATCGCCAAGGTGATGCTGGGTCTGGCGCGCGGCAAGCGGCAGGTCGACAAGCGGCAGACGACGAAAGACCGCGAGTGGGACCGCCAGAAGGCGCGCGTCCTGCGCGACCGCGGCTAGCGATCTCGCGGAAAACGTCGTGAAACATGGCTTCCGTGAGCCGCCCCGTATTCGTGTTGTAACGCGAGCAGTGATAGCTGTTCGCCAGAACCGGGCCGCCGGGCGGCAGGTGGAACGCGCCATGCCCGAATTTCCAGTCGGCGATGCGCAGGCCCAGCGCGCGGATGATCGAGGCATGGGCGACGGTGCCCAGCGCCAGAACGATCCGAAGCCGCGGCATGCCCGCGATTTCAGTGGCCAGAAAGGGGCGGCAGGCCGATATTTCGGCGCCTATCGGCTTGTTCTGCGGCGGCACGCATCGCACCGCGTTGGTGATCCGGCAATCGACCAGGGCCACCCCGTCTTCCGCGGTCTCCCCGTAGGCGCCCGCCGCGAAGCCGAATTTCAGCAGGGTCGGGTAGAGAAGCTGGCCCGCGTAGTCGCCGGTAAACGGCCGGCCGGTCCGGTTCGCGCCGCGCAGGCCCGGCGCCAGTCCGACGATCAGCAGCGAAGCGTCCGCCGGGCCGAAACTCGATACGGGCGCATTGTGCCAGTCGGGCCAGGCAACCCGGTTTTCCGCGCGAAATGCCGCCAGACGCGGGCATTTCGGACAATCCAGGCCGGGCAGGGCAACGGGCACGTCAGGGCCGCTATTCAGGCCGGGGTAACGATGGGTTCGTCGAACTCGTCCTCGTATTCGTCATCATCGGGCAGATAGCCGCCATCGTCGTCATCGTCGGGGACGGCGTTGTCACGGCGGGATTTTCGGCCGATTTCATCCGCGAGATCCATCAGTTCCACGAACTGGTCCGCCTGGCGGCGCAGTTCGTCAGCGGCCATCGGCGGCGACGAGCGTACCGTGCTGACAACCGTTACCCGGACCCCCTTGCGCTGCACGGCCTCGACGAGGCGCCGGAAATCGCCATCGCCCGAAAACAGGACGATATGGTCAAGCTGGTCGGACATCTCCATCACGTCGATGGCCAGTTCGATATCCATATTCCCCTTGATCTTGCGCCGGCCGTAGCTGTCGGTGAATTCCTTGGTCGGCTTCGTGATCATGGTGTAGCCGTTGTAGTCCAGCCAGTCGACCAGCGGCCGGATCGGCGAATACTCCTGATCCTCGATCAGTGCCGTATAATAAAGGGCGCGGATCAGGCGCCCTTTCTTGCTGAAGACTTCCAGCAGCCGTTTGTAGTCGATATCAAAACCCAGTGCCCGTGCCGCGGCATACAGGTTCGCGCCATCGATAAAAAGAGCGACTTTTTCGTCGTTATAAATTCTTATAGTCATTCATTTTTTACCTTGTGGAATAAACTCGAATATGTGAATTGCTCGCGGCAACAACCGGCATAATGGCCGCGCCGCAAGGATCTAAACTTAATCTATCTATGCTGAAATACGCGATTCGGCAAGGGCGCGCCTGTAAAGTTTGCCGTCGTCACCATGAAGATATTGACAATCGGCTGCGGCAGGCAAAGCTATTGTGTTGCAGACTGGACATGCCTATAGTCCGCGCCCGCTCTGAAGACTGACGTTGGAGAATTTTCCCCATGGCTCGTGTAACCGTTGAAGATTGTGTTCTTAAGGTTCCGAACAGGTTCGAACTGGTGGTGCTTGCCGCGCAGCGCAGCCGGGGCATTTCCGCCGGCGCACCGATTTCCGTTGAGCGGGACAACGACAAGAATCCGGTCATCGCCCTGCGCGAAATCGCGGAAGAGTCCATCGATATCGAGGAACTGGAAAACTCGGTGATCCGCGGGATGCAAAAGCACGTGGAAATCGACGAGCCGGAAGACGAGGATCCGGTCGAACTCATGGCGGGCGCCGCCATGGCGGAAGCCGGCGAAATGGCCGCGCCGGCAGCGATAAAATATGAAGATGACGATACAGACGATTGACCGGTCCGCGGCGGATATCCTGACGGGATGCTGCCTGCCTCGTGGTGCATTGCCGCATGATGCGGCAGTATGAGCTCGTAGAGCGGGTACTCGGCTACGATCCGGACGCCGATGAAAGCGCCCTGAACCGCGCTTATGTATTTTCTATGAAGGCGCACGGATTGCAGTTGCGCGAGTCCGGCGACCCCTATTTTTCACATCCCGTCGAAGTCGCGGGCATCCTTTCCGAAAAGAAGCTCGACTGCGATTCGATCATCACCGGCCTGTTGCACGATACGGTCGAGGATACCGTCGCCACAATGGAGGATATCCGCTCGCTGTTCGGCGACAAGGTCGCGCGGCTGGTGGACGGGGTGACCAAGCTGAGCCAGCTGGAAACCGTGTCGGACAGGGCAAAGCAGGCGGAGAATTTTCGCAAGCTGCTGCTGGCCATGTCGGAGGACATCCGGGTCCTGCTGGTCAAGCAGGCGGATCGCCTGCACAACATGCGCACGCTGAAATATATCCGCAGCGACGCCAAGCGACACCGTATCGCCAGCGAGACGATGGATATCTATGCGCCGCTGGCCGAGCGGATCGGCATCCGTGACTGGAAAGACGAACTGGAAGACCTGTCCTTTGCCGAACTGAACCCGGATGCCCGGGGATCGATTACCAAGCGGCTGAGCTTTCTGAAACAGCGCGGCGGCGATATTGTCGGGCGCGTCAGCGCCGAACTCCAGGAGACGCTGGCGGGCCGGAATGTCCTCGCCGAGGTGTCGGGCCGGGAGAAGACGCCGTTTTCCATCTGGCGGAAAATGCGCCGCAAGCACATCGCCTTCGAACAGCTCTCGGACATCATGGGATTCCGCGTCGTCGTGGGAACCCCGGAAGAGTGCTACCAGGCCTTGGGCATCATCCACGGCCGGTATCGCGTCGTGCCCGGCCGGTTCAAGGATTATATCTCCATTCCCAAACCGAACGAATACCGGTCGCTGCACACCACGGTGATGGGACCGGAAAACCAGCGGATCGAAGTCCAGATCCGCACCCGTGAAATGCATGAGGTGGCGGAACTCGGTCTGGCGGCGCACTGGCATTTCAAGCAGGGCGTGCAGCAGGACGGGCGGCAGTACCGCTGGCTCCGGGGACTGCTGGAGATTCTGGAGCAGGCGGAGGCGCCGGAGGAATTCCTGGAAAACACCAAACTGGAAATGTTCAGCGACCAGGTGTTCTGCTTTTCGCCGAAGGGCGAACTCAAGGAACTGCCGCGCGGGGCGACGCCGGTGGATTTCGCCTATGCCGTCCATACCGAAATCGGCAATACCTGCATTGGCGCGAAGATCAACGGCGAGCGCGCACCGCTGCGTACCGAACTCAAGAATGGCGATCAGGTCGAAATCGTGACTTCCGCGGACCAGACGCCGTCGCCGGCCTGGGAAAGCTTTGTCATTTCCGGCAAGGCCAGGGCCTGCATACGCCGGTACGTCCGCTCGCAGCAGCGCGAGGAATACATGAAGCTGGGCCGCGAGATCGTCGAAAAGGCGTTTCGCCGCGAGGGCCGGGTTTTCGAGGAAAAGGCGGTCCTGGGCATCCTGCCGAAGTTTTCCTGCCGCTCCATGAGCGAATTGTACGAGGCGCTGGGCGCGGGGCAGATTACCGGCTGGGAAGTCGTGACATCCGCCTTTCCGGAGATCCGGGCATCGGAATTTGGCGCGAACGGGGCGGCAGGCCCGTCCGGGGGCGGAGAGCCGAACGAATTCGCCGTACCGATTCGCGGCCTGATCCCGGGCATGGCGGTCCATCTGGGCACCTGCTGCCATCCATTGCCCGGCGACCAGATCGTCGGCATTGCCGCGACGGGCCGGGGGCTGACGATCCACACGACGGATTGCGAAACCCTGGCCAATTTCGTCGACGTTCCCGAACAATGGGTGGACGTCCACTGGGATGCCAGCGCGCGGGATGGCAGCGGACATGTCGGCCGTCTTCTGGTGACCCTGTCGAACAGCCCGGGTGCGCTGGCGGCCCTGACCGGTGTTATCGGGCGCGGGCAGGGCAACATCACCAACCTGAAAATCAGCGACCGCTCCACCGATTTCTTTGAATTGCAGATCGACGTTGAAGTAAACAATGTCGATCAGTTGAGCGACATCATCGCCGGACTGCGGGCGGACCCGGCGGTCGGTCTCGTCGAACGCGAACGGGGCTGATTTGCCCGCTTGCGAGGAAGGTTGAAACGCCATGCGGAATAATTCGAAACTGCGCCTCGGCGTGAACATCGATCACGTGGCGACAATCCGCAACGCCCGTGAAGGCGATTATCCCGATCCGGTGCGCGCGGCGCGGATGGCCGCCGCCGCCGGCGCGGACGGAATCACGGCGCATCTGCGGGAAGACCGGCGCCATATCCGCGACGACGATATCCGGCGTATCCGCGAAGAGGTCGATGCGCCCCTGAACTTCGAGATGGCGGCGACGGAGGAAATGGTCGCCATCGCGTTGCGGTACCTGCCGCATGCGGTGTGTATCGTGCCGGAAAAACGCGAGGAGCGTACGACCGAAGGCGGGCTGGACGCCATTCGCGGCCACAATCACCTGCAACCCGTTATCCGGACACTGGCCGATGCGGGTATTCGCGTCTCGCTGTTCGTCGAGGCGGACCCGAAACAGCTCGATGCCGCGGTCGCACTCGGCGCCCCGGTCGTCGAACTGCATGCGGGCGCCTATGCCGACCTGGACGGGGCGTCGCGGGACGCGGAACTCGCGCGCATCGTCGCCGCGGCGGCCCATGCGGAAGCGATCGGCCTGGAATGCCATGTCGGCCACGGGCTGACCTATGACAATGTCGCGCCGATTGCGGAAATTACCACCGTCCGGGAGCTCAATATCGGCCATTTCCTGATCGGCGAAGCGATATTCAGCGGGCTGGATTCGGCCATTCGCCGGATGCGGTCGCTGATGGATACGGCGCGTGCCGGTTCGCAGGGCGCGCGCAGCGCATGATCATCGGGCTGGGTACCGACCTCTGCGATATATCCCGGATCGAGGAAACGCTGACGCGTTTTGCCGGGCGGTTCGAAAAGCGCCTTTACACCATACAGGAACAGGCGCGGGCCGAGCGCAGGCCGTTCAACCGCGCGGGCCGCTACGCCCAGATGTTCGCCGCCAAGGAGGCGTGTTCCAAGGCGCTTGGCACGGGTTTCCGCAAGGGGGTGTTCTGGCGCGACATGGAGGTCGTGCACCTGCCGTCGGGAAAACCTACCATGTCCCTGACCGGCGGCGCGCGGGCACGGCTGGATATGCTGACGCCGCCCGGCATGCGGGCGCATGTCGAGGTGTCGCTGACCGATGAATCGGGGCTGGCGAACGCGGTCGTGATCATTTTTGCAGTGCCGGATGTCGCGGCGAGCCTTGACACTGGCCGCAGCGGAACACCATAAACGGGCCACTTCCGGAAAAGGCGATCCATGGCGTCCAAAAATGCGCAGAATGACCCGGCAGCCAAGGCTGCGGCGGGGTCTAAGTCGGGCAGCGAAACCGTCGAAACGATCAAGACGGTTACTTATGCGATCCTTGTCGCCCTGGTCCTGCGGACTTTCCTTTTCGAGCCCTTCAATATCCCGTCGGGGTCGATGAAGCCGACGCTGCTGGTCGGCGACTATCTGTTTGTTTCAAAGTATTCATATGGTTACAGTCGGCATTCCTTCCCGTTCAGCCCGCCGCTGTTCAAGGGACGGATATTTGAAAGTGAGCCGGAACGCGGCGACGTCGCCGTGTTCAAGAAGCCGACGGACAATGAAACGGATTACATCAAGCGGATCGTCGGCCTGCCCGGCGACCGCATCCAGGTGGTCAGCGGCGTGCTGCATATCAACGGCGTACCGGTAAAACGGCGCCGCATCGGCGATTTCGCGCTGGGCGAACCGGGACCGCCGATGGTCGTGCGCTATGTGGAAACGCTGCCGAACGGCGTCGCCTATCAGATCCTCGAAGTACAGGGGGATACGGGCCGGCTCGACGACACCGATGTGTTTACCGTACCGCCGGGGCAATATTTCGCGATGGGCGACAACCGGGACAACTCGCAGGACAGCCGCGTGCTCGACGAGGTCGGCTTCATTCCGGCGGAAAACCTGGTCGGCAAGGCTCAGTTCCTGTTTTTCTCGACCAATGGCGCGGCCCGCATCTGGGAAGTCTGGAAATGGCCCGTCTCGATACGTTACGGTCGTCTGTTCAATGGTATCGACTGACCCGGGCGCCAGGGCGGCCGACCGGCTGGTGGCGGCCTTCCAGCATACCTTCCGGGATCCCGGCCTGCTGTATGAAGCGCTGACCCACGGCAGCGCCGGCGACGAGCACGGGCATAATTACGAGCGGCTGGAATTCCTGGGCGACCGGGTCCTGTCGCTGGTCATCGCGGAACTGCTGTTCCGGCAGTTTCCCGATGAGGCCGAGGGCAAGCTGGCCCGCCGGTACACGGCGCTGGTCCGGCGCGAGGCGCTGGCCGAGGTGGCGTCGGAAATCGGTCTGGGCGCGCATCTGGTTCTCAGCCGCGGCGAGGATGATTCCGGCGGCCGCGACAACCCGTCCCTGCTGGCGGATGTCTGCGAAGCGGTAATCGCGGCGCTGTACCTGGATGGCGGCCTGCCGGTCGTCGAAAACTTCATAAAGCGGTACTGGACCCCGATGATGTCCCGTTCGCTGAAACCGCCGGTCGATGCGAAAACCGCGTTGCAGGAATGGCTGCAGGGACGGGGAAGGCCGCTGCCGGTTTACCGGATCGTGGACCGCACCGGGCCGGATCATGCGCCCGAATTCACCATCGAGGTCGCCACCGAATCGGGAAAAGCGGCGGTCGGTACCGGCGCCAGCCGCCGCGTCGCCGAACAGAATGCCGCCACCGCCCTCCTGAAGATAATGGAAGCGAATGTCTGAATCTCCCGCCACGCGGTTCGGTTTCGTTGCGGTGCTCGGTGCGCCGAATGCCGGAAAATCGACCCTGATGAACAAGATCGTCGGCGCCAAGGTCTCTATCGTTTCGCCCAAGGTGCAAACCACGCGGGCGCGGGTATTGGGTATCGCCATCCGCGGCCAGACCCAGATCGTCTTCGTCGATACGCCGGGAATTTTCGAACCGAAGCGGCGGCTGGACCGTGCGATGGTCGAGGCCGCCTGGAAGGGCGCCGCCGATGCGGACATTATCGCGCTGGTCGTCGACAGCGAGCGCGGCTACGACGCCAATACACGGCGGATCGTCGAAGCCGAAGCCCTGCCGGCTGGCGGTGCGCTGCTGATCCTGAACAAGATCGACCGGATCGCGCGCACCCGGCTGCTGATCCTGGCGGACGAAATCAACGCCAGCGGCAAAATTCGCGATACGTTCATGATTTCGGCTTTGGATGGCGATGGCGTCGACGATCTGGCGCAGTATTTCGCCGACAACGTGCCGGAAGGCCCCTGGATGTTTCCCGAGGACCAGATATCCGACATGCCGATGCGGATGATGGCGGCGGAGGCGGTGCGCGAACAGCTGTTCCTGCAACTGCATCAGGAACTGCCCTATGCGCTGACCGTGGAAACGGAAGCCTGGGAAACGCTGAAGGACGGCAGCCACAAGGTGTCAGCGGTGATCATTATCGAACGCGACAGCCAGAAAGGCATGGTCCTGGGCAAGGGCGGCAGCCGCATCAAGGCGGTCGGCGAGGCGGCCCGGTTCGAACTGGAGAAAATGTTCGGCGACCGTATCCACCTGTTCCTGCACGTCAAGGTGCGCCGCGACTGGAAGGACAGGGCGGAACATTACAGCGTGATGGGGCTCGACTTTCCCAAGGGTTAATCCGGACGCCCGTTCCGGCGTCAGATCACCGAAAGGTGGCTGTTCTTCAGATCGGTAATCAGCATGTGCCCCGGCAGGTGCGTGATGCAGAAGGACGGCCTGGCATGTTCGATGGCAACCTGCGGCGTGACCCCGCAGGCCCAGAAAACCGGGATTTCATCGCCCTTCATGCGGGGCGGCGCGCCGCCGAAGGCCGGGTTTTCGATATCCGTCACGCCGATGGCTTCGGGCAGGCCGATATGGATCGGCGCGCCATGCACGTTCGGAAAGCGGCTGGTGATCTGGATCGCGCGGATGGCGTCGGCCGGTTTCATCGGCCGCATGGAAACCACGAGTTTGCCGCCGAACTTTCCGGACGGGACGGTGTCGATATTCGTGCGGTACATGGCGACGCATTCGTTGCGTTCGACATGGCGCAGCGGGATATCGTCCAGCAGCAGGGCCTCCTCGAAGGAAAATGAACAGCCGAGCGGAAACGATACCAGGTCGTCGCGCCAGTATCCGGTGATATCGTCGGTCACGTCGATTTCCCGGCCGTCCCGGAAAACCCGGTATCCCGAAAGGTCGGTGCGCAGGTCGATATCCTTGCCCAGCGAGGGCAGGCTCGTGTCGCCCGGCGCGCCGATGGCCAGCATGGGGCAGGGTTTGGGATTCAGCTGGCAGAACGTCTGGAACGCCTGCGCATCCGACGCCGGCATGATGGCGAGGTTCGCCTGGACGTATCCGGGCGCGAGCCCCGCCGTATGGGTGCGGTGCGCACCGCCGCGGATCGCAAGCCGCGCCGCATGCCCGGGATTGTCCGCCTGTTGCGCCAGGGCGGTGACTGTCGCTTCCATGCCGGCATCCTCCATTCGGTATGATCGCCGACAGTCTGGCACGATCGGTTTCATCGTCAAGCAGTTCGATATGGAAATCCGCGTGATGTATAACGGCGTCATGGACTGGACCGATCAGGGCATAGTGCTTTCGGCGCGCCGGCATGGTGAATCGTCCGTGATTCTGACCGTGCTGACCGAAATGCATGGCCGGTTTTCCGGCCTCGTGCGCGGCGGGCAGTCGCGCCGCAATCGGGGCGTGCTCGAACAGGGAAATCTGGTGTCCGCGGTCTGGCGCGCCCGGCTGGAAGAACATCTCGGTAATTTCACGGTCGAACTCGTGACGGCCCATGCCGCACGGCTGCTGGACCGGGCGGAACGCCTGGCGGCGCTGAACACGGTCTGCCGGATGCTGGATGTCTGCCTTGCCGAACGCGAGGCGCATCCGGCGCTGTTCGCGGCGACAGTCGCGGTGATCGAGGCGCTGGATCGCGATGACTGGGCGGCGCATCTGGTAATCTGGGAAACCGGCCTGCTGGGCGAACTCGGCTTCGGCCTCGATCTCTCCTGCTGCGCGGCGACGGGAACGACCGACGACCTCTCCTATGTTTCGCCCCGCAGCGGCCGCGCGGTGTCCCTGTCGGCCGGCGAACCCTACCGCGACCGGTTGCTGGCCCTGCCGACCTTTCTGACCGGCAGGGGGACGGCGGGGCCGGGGGACATCATCGACGGGCTGGCCCTGAGCGGATATTTCCTCGAACGGCACGTGTATCGGCCGCAGGGCCTGCGCCTGCCCGATTCGCGTGAACGGCTGATCGAAGGATTGCGCAGAAAGTTCCGGGAGGGAGCGGCAGAACTCGACGATTGATACCAGATGTGGCATATACTGCGCATGTCCAATGCCTTATCTGGTTAGAGTTTCCTGTCATGGCCCAGTCTTCCGAAGCCGGTGAAATCCGGATCGCTCCTTTTTCCGAGGCGCTCGGCGAGCGTTACCTGTCCTATGCGCTGTCGACGATCATGTCGCGGTCGCTGCCGGATGTCCGCGACGGGCTGAAACCGGTGCACCGGCGCCTGCTTTACGCAATGCGCGAATTGCGCCTCGATCCCACGACCGGTTTCAAGAAATGCGCCCGCATCGTCGGCGATGTGATGGGCAAGTATCATCCGCATGGGGATGCGGCGATCTACGATGCGATGGTTCGGCTGGCGCAGGATTTCGCCGTCCGTTATCCGCTGGTCGACGGGCAGGGCAATTTCGGCAATATCGACGGCGATAACCCGGCGGCGATGCGCTACACCGAGGCGCGGCTGACCGAAATCGCCAAGGCGCTGCTGGACGGGATCGACGAGGACGCGGTCGATTTCCGCGACACCTATGACGGCGAAGGCGCGGAACCGGTCGTGCTGCCGGCGAATTTCCCCAACCTGCTGGCCAATGGCGCGGCGGGGAT
Source organism: Alphaproteobacteria bacterium (assembly GCA_040905865.1). NCBI lineage: Bacteria > Pseudomonadati > Pseudomonadota > Alphaproteobacteria > Alphaproteobacteria bacterium. The sequence continues at coordinate 49,114 of JBBDQU010000051.1, read as the reverse complement.
CGCGGTGGGGATGGCGACCAGCATTCCGCCGCATAATGTGGGCGAAATCTGCAATGCGCTGCTGCATCTGATCAGGCATCCGAACGCCTCGATCGACAAGCTGGCGGACTTCATCCCGGGGCCCGATTTTCCGACCGGCGGCGTGCTGGTGGAAAGCCGGGAGAACGTATTGGAGGCGTATCGGACCGGGCGCGGCGGGTTCCGCCTGCGGGCGCGCTGGCATACGGAAAAGACCCGGGGCGGCGGCTATGTCGTCGTGGTGACGGAAATCCCCTACCAGGTGCAGAAATCGAAGCTGATCGAAAAGGTCGCGGAGCTTCTGAACAACCGCAAGCTGACCATGCTGGGGGATATCCAGGACGAATCCACGACCGAAGTGCGCCTGGTGCTGGAGCCGAAAAGCCGCAATATCGACGCCACCGTGATGATGGAATCGCTGTTCCGGCAGACGGATCTGGAAACCCGCGCATCGCTGAACATGAACGTGCTCGACGCGGACCAGGTGCCGCGCGTGATGGACCTGCGCGAAGTTCTGGGCGCATTTCTGGCGCATCGCCAGGACGTGCTGATGCGGCGGACGCGGCACCGGCTCGCCAATATCGAGCGGCGGCTGGAAATCCTCGGCGGTTATCTGGTTGCCTATCTGAACCTGGATGAGGTCATCCGCATCGTGCGCGAGGAGGACGATCCGAAGGCCGAACTTATCGCGACTTTCGATCTTACGGAGCTTCAGGCGGATTCCGTGCTGAACATGCGGCTGCGCAGCCTGCGGAAGCTGGAGGAAATGGAAATCCGCAACGAGCACAAGGCGCTGAGCGGGGAACAGGCCGAACTGACCGAACTGCTCGGCAGCGAGGACCTGCGCTGGAAGGCGATAGCCGAGCAGATTTCCGCGCTGCGCAAGGATTACGGGCCGAAATCGGCGCTGGGCGCCCGGCGCACGGATATCGGCGACGTCCCGTCCGATGTGGTCGTGCCGCTGGAAGCCATGATCGACCGCGAACCGGTGACCGTGCTGTGTTCCAGGAACGGCTGGATTCGCGCCGCGCGCGGCCACCTGCAGGACACGAGCGACGTCCGCTACAAGGAAGGCGACCAGGAACGTTTCGTGTTGCATGCGGAAACAACGGACAAGGTGCTGGTCTTCGCGACGGACGGCCGGTTCTACACGCTCGGCGTCGACAAGCTGCCGGGCGGCCGCGGTTTTGGCGAACCGCTTCGGCTGATGCTCGATCTGGCGCAGGGCCACGATATCGTTTCGCTGTCCCTCTATAATCCGGACCGGAAGCTGCTGGTTGCCTCCAGCGATGGCCGGGGCTTCGTGGTGCAGGAACGGGCGGTGTTCGCGCAGACCCGGGCGGGCCGTCAGGTGCTGAACGTCTCCGGCGATGTCGAGGCCAGGATCTGTACGCCCGTGGACGGCGATACGGTTGCCGTGATCGGCGAAAACCGGAAACTGCTGCTGTTCGACGCGGCGGAACTGCCGGAAATGGCGCGCGGCCGCGGGGTTTTGCTGCAGCGCTATCGCGACGGAGGGCTGGCGGACGCCATTGTGTTCAAAAGCGAATCGGGGCTGACTTGGCAAAGCGGCGAGCGGACGCGGACCGAAACGGATCTGCGCGAATGGATGGGCAAACGGGCGCAGGCCGGCCGGCTGCCGCCGCGCGGCTTCCCGAAGAACAATAAATTCAAATAGCGGCCTACAGGGTCCTGAATTCGTCGAGCGGACGCCAGCCGGCGGGGCCGTAACCCTCGATCGGTTCGAATTTGCTCTTGTAGGACATCTTGCGGGATTCCTCGATCCAGTAGCCGAGATAGACATAGGGCAGGCGTTCGATGCGCGCCTGGTCTATCAGGGACAGGATGATGAAGCTGCCCAGGCTCCGCTTTTTCTGTTCCGGGTCAAAGAAGCTGTAGACCGCCGAGAACCCGTCGGCGGTGCGGTCGGTGAGGCAGGCTGCGACAAGCTCTCCCTCGCCGTCGCGATACTCGATGATCGCCGTATCGATCGGACTGGACGCCACCATCTCCGCATAATCCTGCCGGGTCATGCGGGCCATGTCGCCGCTGCCGTGGCGCGATCCCATGTAGCGCTGGAACAGTGCGTACTGTTCGTCGCTGGTGCGCGTTCCCCTGTCGTACCAGCGAAGGTCCGCGTTGTTGCGCAGGATGCGCCGCCAGCGCTGGCTGGTCCGGAATTCGGACGCGGCGATCCGGACCGGGATGCAGGCGTTGCAGCCGCGGCAGGACGGGCGGTAGGCGATATGGTGGCTGCGGCGGAACCCGCCCTGCGACAGGGTATCGTACCGTTCCCGCGCATCGGGTCCGGAAAGTTCGGTAAACAGCTGTTGTTCGACGCGGCCGGGCAGGTAGGGGCACGGGACGGGGCCCGAGCGATAGAAGGTCAGCGGATTCGGCTTTTCCTGCGATGTCATCGTCGGAAAAATCTACTGAATTTTCGTCGTGCGCGCAATTCGTCGCCGCCCTGGCTCATGGCCTATTCGCCGTCGTCTGTTCTGATGACGACCGTGCCGGACAGATAGTCATGCACGCAATGGCGCCGGTCGTTGAACAGCGCCGCGATCAGGATCAGCCAGCTGGTGAACGCGACCGACAGGTAGAACAGTGCGACCATTACGAAGGCCTGCAGCAGTTCAGGGCGCTGCCCCGCCTGGCCGCGGACTTCGAGCGACATGAACTGCATCCCCAGGGTGGCGGAACGGGGGCCGGCGATCATCAGGCTGTGGTAGCAAAGCGGCACGAGGGGCGCCAGAACCATCAGGCCGGACAGAATGCCGAATGACAGGAAGACAACGAACCACAGCGCGGCGAACACGACCAGCATGATCATGACATCGATCAGATACGCCACGACCCGCCGCCAGACCACGCCTTCATAAAGCTCGTCCCGGTCGATATTCATGCCGAACTTGCCGGCGCTCCGCCAGTCCAGTCGGGCATCGGATAGTACTGGCGGTTTCACGTTGTCGTTCTCCGGTCCGGTCATCTCTGTCAGATACCTTAGATTGGCCCTGCCGCTGCCGGCGACAAGGGTTACTGGACGCCGAAAATACGCGGCGGTTCCGGCAGTCTGATCTTCGGGTCGTCGGGATCCCGCAGCAGGGTGACGACCAGACGGCGATTACCCGGCGATGCGGGATCGTCGGGGAAAAGGGGATCCTTGTCCGCCATGCCGGCGACTTTCTGGAACCGCCCGATGGGAATGCCGTTCCGCTGCATTTCCCGGCGTCCCGCATTGGCCCTGTCGATGGACAGATCCCAGTTGGACTTGCCCGACGGGGAGCGGAATGGCGTGGAATCGGTATGGCCCGACAGTGAAATCCTGTTGGGCAGCCGCTCGACCACACTGGAAATCAGCAGCAGCAGCTGCCGGGTATGTTCGTGCAGCTCCGCGCCGCCCGCCTTGAACATGGAAACCCGGTCCTGGTCGATCAACTGGATTTCCAGCCCTTCGTCGGTGATCTCGATCTTGACCCCTTCATGCAGGTCGCGCAGTTCCGGCACCTGGTCCAGCGCCTGCTGGATGGCCGCTTCGGCGGCCTTGAACTGCTTCGACTCATTCTCGCGCTTGACGTTGGTGAGATTGGGCAGGTCTTCCGTGAGGTCCTGTCGCTGCACCGCTTCCTCGACCTGTTCGGAGCCGACCGTGGCGTCGGAGGTCAGAGCCACCTGCGGCGCCTGCAAATGCTCCGGAATGGGCCCGGCCTCGTTGCCGGACACGCCGCCGAACAGGCCCTCGCCGCCGCTTGAACCGGTCCGGGCCCCGATCGGCTTGAAATAGTTGGAGATGCCCTGCAGCTGCTGTTCGGTGGCGGAACTCAGCAGCCACAGCAGCAGGAAAAAGGCCATCATCGCCGTCACGAAATCCGCATAGGCGACCTTCCAGGCGCCGCCATGGGGGGCGGGGCCCGGCGGCTTGATCTTCTTGACGATCAGTTCGGGTTTTTCGTCGCCGCCGTTTGCGTCGCCCGCCATATCAGCCGTCCGTCGCGGGCGGCTGCTGATGCACCAGCAGGATGCTGATGCGCCGGTTTCGCGGCGATTTCGGATCGGCGGGGAACAGCGGGTCGGAATCGGCGCGGCCGACGACGCCGGCGATACGATCCGGATTCATGCCGGCGCCGACCATGACCCGGCGCGCGGCATTCGCCCGTTCGCCGGACAATTCCCAGCTTGTATAGGCCGCGTCGGGCGTCGTCGGCTCGGCGTCGGTATGGCCGCTGATTTCCACCGGATTGGGGAACCGCCGGACAATTCGTGTCACGACCTCGAGCAGAGCCTCGAAATAGGGCGTGAACCGGGCGCTGCCGGCCTCGAACATCGCAACCCGTTCCTGGTCGATCAACTGGATCCGGAGCCCTTCGGGGGTCTTGTCGAGCAGCAGGCTGTCCTGAAACGCCCTCGCTTCGTCGCTCTGTTCGACGGCGAGCCGCAGGTCCGCCTGGGCCTTGTTGAATTCCTCCTCCTCGCGCTTGCGGGCCTCGAAATTGACGCTTTCGGGGTTGGGTTCCTCGGACACCAGGACCGCCTCGCCCTGGCCCTGCCGCGTCTTCGGTCCCCCGGCGGTGGGAAGCGGGATGGAGACGCTGGGCGGCGAACCGGCGGAGCGCAGGGTGCCCACCGCGTTGATCGCCAGCCCGCCGAACATGCCGCTTGAACCGGATTTGTCGCCGGAAATGATGGTCTCGGGTTCGAAATAATTGGAGATGCCCTGGCGCTGTTCGTCGGTGGTGGCATTGAGCAGCCACAGCAGCAGGAAGAACGCCATCATCGCCGTCACGAAATCCGCATAGGCAACCTTCCACGCGCCCCCATGCGGCGCATGGTTCGCCTTCAGCTTCTTCTTGATGTAGATCGGTTCGAGTGCTTTTTCGTCGGCCATCGTCAGGTTCGTTCAGGTCTCGTTTCCGGACTATACGGGCGGCAGTTCGCCACAGGCTTCCTCGACTTCGGCGAAACTCGGCCGCTGGTGCGACAATAATACCTTTCGCGCGAATTCGATGCTTACCGCCGGGGCATAGCCCTGCAGATGGGCGATCAGCCCCGCCTTTATGCAGGAGAAATACACATGCTCGTCATCATGGATCCCCTTCATCGCCGCCGCCATGGGGCCGAAGAAGCCGTAGCACAGCAGAATGCCGGCGAAGGTGCCGACCAGCGCCGCGCCGATCAGGTGACCGAGCACTTCCGGCGGCTCCGTGATCGAGCCCATGGTATGAATGACGCCCAGCACGGCGGCGACGATGCCCAGACCCGGAAAGCTTTCCGCCATCGCGTTCATTGCATGCGAAACGTGTTCCGCCTCGTGATGGTGAAGTTCCAGTTCGGCGTCGATCAGGTTTTCGACTTCATGCGGGTTATCGGTGCCCAGCGTCATCAGCCGCAGGTAATCGCACAGGAAATCGACCGCGTGATGGTCGCCGTGAAATCCTGGAAACGCCTGGAACACCGTGCTCTCATGCGGGTTTTCCACATGTTGCTCCAGCGCCAGCATGCCCTTGGTGCGCGCCATGCGGAAGACCTGATACTGCATGGTCATCAGTTCCAGGTAGTCGTCTTTCTTGTATTTGGGGCCCTTGAACAGCTTGCCATAACCGGCGACGACGCCTTTGAGAACATGGGGCGGATTGGAAATAACCAGGCCGCCGATGCCCGCACCGCCAATGATAACGAATTCCAGCGGCTGCCAGAGCACGTCCATATGGCCGCCCGCGCCCATATATCCGCCGACAACGCAGCCGATTACGACAAGAATACCGACAATGACAGTCATTTACGCCCCGTTCCGCGAGATTACAGCCCGAATGTTCTGTTATGGTTAACGCAGCCTGCACAGTATACGCTAAATGGTTAATATTCTGTTCCCTTTCAGCCAATTTCGCGTGTTTACAGCGCGTGTGCCGGTTCAGCCCTGGCGATTGGTATCCAGCAACCGCCGGGTCGGGAAGCCGGCGGCCTCGAGCTTCGCAATGATTTCCTGCGCATGGGCGTCGTCCCGGGTTTCGACGACGGCGTCCAGTTCGGCCAGTTTCAGCGGCACGTCATAGAACATGCGCTGGTGCAGGATTTCGACGATATTGCCGCCGGCGCGGGCGATCTCGCCGGTGACCCGCGCCAGGGTGCCCGGCTGATCGGAAATTGTGACCCGCAGCCGCGCCATATGGCCGGAACGGGCCAGGCCGCGCATCAGGGCGGATGCCAGCAGCCGCGCGTCGATATTGGCGCCGGTAACGACCAGACAGACCCGCTTCCCGGTGAAACGTTCCGGATTGGCGCAGAGCGCGGCCAGCGGCGTGGCGCCGGCCCCTTCGGCGACGGTCCGGCCGGTTGTCAGCATGGTCTGCACGGCGGTTTCGATTTCCGCCTCGTTGACGATCAGGATGTCCGCGGCCAGTTCCCGCACGATGGCAAGGGTCAGGGCGCCGGGCGATTTGACGGAAATGCCGTCGGCGAGGCTGACTCCGCCGACCGGCGGCTCCAGCGCGTGCAGCATATTGTACATGGACGGGTAAAGTTCGGCCTCGACGCCGACGACCTCGGTAGCGGGGCGGATATGTTTCGCGGCTATCGCGATCCCGGAAATGATTCCGCCGCCGCCGACCGGCACGACGATCGTGTCCGGATCCGGCATATCGGCCAGAATTTCCATGCCGATTGTGCCTTGCCCGGCAATGATTTTCGGGTCGTTATAGGGATGGACGAATGTCAGGCGCCGCTCGGCGGCCAGGTCGTTGGCGAAGGGTTCCGCCGCATTGACGCTGTCCCCGTGCAGCAGCACCTCTGCGCCGAACTCCCGGGTACGGCGGATCTTCGTGAACGGCGTGCCTTCGGGCATCACAATGGTGGCCGGAATGCCCAGCCGCTGCGCGTGATAGGCGACGCCCTGCGCGTGGTTGCCGGCGGATACCGCGATGACGCCGCGGGCGGTCTGTTCCGCGTCCAGGCTCTTCAGCTTGACCAGCGATCCCCGGTCCTTGAAGGAACCGGTCCGCTGCAGCGTTTCCAGTTTCAGGAAGACGTCGGCGCCCGTCAGGGCGGACAGGGAGGGCGAATGTACGGTCGGCGTGCGGACAACCTCGCCCTCCAGCGTCGCGGCGGCCTGGCGGATGTCGTCCATCGTGACTGTCATCGAATGCACCGTCAGCGCCGGGTGTTCAGCGTCTTCGCCGCCTCCAGCGCGAAATAGGTCAGGATACCGTCCGCGCCCGCGCGCTTGAATCCCAGCAGCGATTCCAGGATCACCTTCTCGTCCAGCCAGCCACGGTCGACCGTGCCGCGCAGCATCGCATATTCGCCGCTGACCTGATAGACGAAGGTCGGCATGGCGAAGGTTTCCTTCACGCGCTGCAGAATATCCAGATACGGCATGCCCGGCTTGACCATGACCATGTCGGCGCCTTCCTGGATGTCCATGCGGACCTCGCGCAGCGCCTCGTCGCTGTTGGCCGGGTCCATCTGGTAGGTGCGCTTGTCGCCGATCAGCGCCATTTTCGATCCCACCGCATCGCGGAACGGGCCGTAGAAGCCGGAGGCGTATTTCGCCGAATAGGCCATGATCCGCGTATGGTCCAGCCCGGCCTCGTCCAGCCCCCGGCGGATCGCGCCGACGCGGCCGTCCATCATGTCCGACGGCGCGATGGTGTCGCAGCCGGCCTCGGCCTGGACGATGGACTGGCGGATCAGGACTTCCAGCGTTTCGTCGTTGAGGATTTCGGCGCCGTTCATCACCCCGTCATGGCCATGGGTGGTGTAGGGGTCGAGCGCCGCGTCGCAGACCACCATGATTCCCGGCAGCGCCGCCTTGACCGCGCGCGTCGCCCGGCAGACCAGATTGTCCGGGTTGCAGGCCTCGCGCCCGTCCTCGGTCTTCTTCGCCGGGTCGGTGAAGGGGAACAGCGCGATGGCCGGAATGCCCTCGTCGGCGGCTTCCTGCACCGCTTCGGCGACGATATCCGGCGAATAGCGAAAGACGCCCGGCATCGAATCGACCGGGACTTTCCGTTTCTCGCCGTCGATAACGAAAAGCGGCCAGATGAAATCATCCGGGCTCAGCCGGTTTTCGGCGACGAGCCGGCGGACCGCGTCCTCGCGGCGGTTGCGGCGCATCCTTGTGACCGGAAAGCGGGCGTCGGGCAAATCGGGCATGGTCATACTCCTCCGGCGGCGATATTACGGGGCGGGAGTTGGGGTTACAATGCCGCAACGCCGGTTCGAATTGCCTCAAGCCCCGGGGGAAGGAACACCATGACGCTCGCCGACCGCGACCTCGACGAAGACCAGCGCGCCGTGCAGGAAATGGCGCGGAATTTCGCCGCCGCCGAACTGGCGCCGCATGCCGCCGAATGGGACGAGCAGCGGATTTTCCCGAAGGACGCGCTGCGCCGGGCGGCGGCGCTGGGGCTGGCGGGCATTTATGTGGGTGAGGAACATGGCGGTTCGGGCCTGTCGCGGCTGGATTCCGCGGTGGTGTTCGAGGCGCTGTCCGGCGGCTGCGTTTCCACCGCGGCCTATCTGTCGATCCATAACATGGTGAGCTGGATGATCGACCGCTTCGGCAACGACGACCAGCGCGCGAAATTCCTGCCCCGGCTGACGCGGATGGACCTGTTCGCCAGCTACTGCCTCACCGAACCCGGCGCCGGTTCCGACGCCGCCTCGCTGCGGACCAGGGCGGTGCACGACGGCGACCACTATGTGATCAACGGGTCCAAGGCGTTCATTTCCGGCAGCGGGGCGTCCGACCTGTATCTCTGCATGGTGCGCACCGGGGAAGCGGGGCCGAAGGGCATATCCTGCGTCGTGGTGGAAAAGGATGCGCCGGGGCTCAGCTTCGGAGCGCAGGAACGCAAGATGGGCTGGAACAGCCAGCCAACCGCCGCCGTGATCTTCGAGGATTGCCGCGTGCCGGTATCCAACCGTATCGGCGGGGAAGGCGAGGGGTTCCGCATCGCCATGCAGGGACTGGATGGCGGACGGCTCAATATCGGCGCCTGTTCGCTGGGCGGGGCGGGGGTCTGCCTCGACCTCGCGCGGGAGCACCTGAAATCGCGCAAACAGTTCGGCAGACCGCTGGCGGATTTCCAGGCGCTGCAGTTCAAGCTGGCCGACATGGCGACCGAACTGGAAGCCGCCCGGCTGATGATCCGCAAGGCCGCCGCCGCGCTGGACGCGGGCGACCCGGACGCGACGCAATACTGCGCCATGGCCAAGCGCTTCGCCACCGACGCCGGCTTCGCCATCTGCAACGAAGCGCTGCAGATCCATGGCGGCTACGGCTATCTGCGGGATTGCCCGGTCGAACGCCATGTGCGCGACCTGCGGGTTCATCAGGTCCTTGAAGGAACCAACGAAATCATGCGTGTCATCATAGCCAGAAGGTTGCTGCAGGAATGAACCGGAACACCGACGTCCTTTTCGACAATCGCGACGGCATCGCCGTCATCACCCTGAACCGGCCGCAGGCGCTGAACGCGCTGACCATGGCCATGGTCGATACGCTGTATGACCGGATGGCCGAATGGGCGGTGGATGAATCCGTCCGCGCGGTGGTCATCCGCGGGGCGGGAGACCGCGCCTTCTGCGCCGGCGGCGATGTGGTGGCCGTGGCCGAATCCCGCAACGAACCCGGCAATACACTGCGCGAGGATTTCTTCCGCACCGAATACCGGATGAACCGGCTGATCCATCATTTCCCCAAGCCCTATATCGCGCTGATGCACGGGGTGACGATGGGCGGCGGGGTCGGGCTGTCCGTGCACGGCCATTGCCGCGTCGTCACCGAACGGACGATGCTGGCCATGCCGGAAACCGGTATCGGGCTGTTCCCGGATGTCGGCGGCTCGCATTTCCTGCCTCGCTGTCCCGGCGCCATCGGGCTGTATCTGGCGCTGACCGGCGCGCGACTGAACGCGGCGGACTGCCTCTATGCGGGCATCGCCGACAGCCTGATTCCGGTGGCCGAACACGACTCCCTGATCGACGATCTGCGCGGCGGCGCCGATCTCGACATGGCCTTTGCTGCCCGCGCGGCCGAACCGGGCCCCTCGGCGCTGGAAGCGGAGCGCGAAGCCATCGACCGCTGCTTTTCGAAGAATAGTGTCGAGGAAATCGAAGCCGCTCTGGCGGCCGAGGGCACCGACTGGGCCGTCCGGATGCGGCACCATATGGCGGACAAATCCCCGCTCTGCCAGAAGATCGCGATGCGCCAGCTGCGCGAGGGCGCATCGCTGGATTTCGACGCCTGCATGATGATGGAATACCGCCTCAGCCAGCACTGCATGGCCGGCCACGATTTCTTCGAAGGCGTCCGCGCCCTGCTGGTCGACAAGGACAAGAAGCCGCAATGGCAGCCCGCGACGCTGGGCGAGGTGAGCGACGCGATGGTGGACGGGTATTTCGCGCCGCTGGGGGAGAAGGAACTGACGTTTTAGAAAAGAGTAAAGACTGGTCTGTATGGCGGTGTACCTCGGCCGGGCGCACCGTTGATGCGCCTGGACCCCGCATCGGGTGCGGGGTGACGGGTCTGGAAAGTATCGCGGGCCGGTGCCAGTCTCCGATGCCTGTCATCCCGCACCCGATGCGGGATCCAGCGTCCAACCGCACCAGGTTCCATAAGGGACGGCACTTGCCATGCCTTATTACGTCTACATTCTCGCCAGCCGCAAATACGGTACCCTGTACACCGGTGTAACCAACGACATCATCCGTCGGGTTTATGAACACCGCGAAGGCCTCGTCGCGGGCTTTACCCAAATACATGGCGTCAAGAATCTCGTCTATTTCGAAACGCATGGCCGTATAGAGGACGCCATTCTGCGGGAGAAGAAAATCAAACGCTGGCGTCGCGCGTGGAAAGTTGCACTGATCGAACGAGAAAATCCGGGCTGGAAGGATCTGTACGGCGGACTGTCGGCCTGACGGCCGGGCGCGCTAAAGACGTGCCTGGACCCCGCATCGGGTGCGGGGTGACAGTTGGCGAGAGTTGCCACCATCTGGAAAATCGACATAACCTGTCATCCCGCACTTCATGCGGGATCCGTGCCCGGCTTGACGCCTGCGCCGCCGCGTCATTGACTGTCGGCCTCTGCACCAACGAAAGGATATCCTGATGCGCGCAGTTGGATTGATGACCCATGGCGGTCCCGAAGTCCTGAAAGTCGTCGAGGTGCCGGAGACCCATGCGGGGCCCGGACAAGTGCGTATCCGGGTCCAGGCGGCGGCGGTGAATCCGACCGATACGCTGGCCCGCAACGGGTCGCGCGCCGAAGTGCAAAAGGTCGACCCGCCGCCCTATGTGCCGGGCATGGACGTGGCCGGAATCGTCGACGAGGTCGGCGACGGCGTCGATACCGGCGTGAAGGTCGGCGACGCGGTCATGGCGATCGTGGTCCCGAAAGCCGATCATGGCGGGTACCGGGAGCAGATCGTCCTGAATGCCCGCTCGGTGACCCGTATTCCGGCGGGTACGACGACGGTCCAGGCCTGCACGCTGCCGATGAACGGGCTGACCGCGCGGCAGTCGCTCGACCTGCTGGCGCTGAAGCCGGGACAGGTGCTGGCGGTGACCGGGGCGGCGGGGGCCTATGGCGGCTATGTCGTTCAACTGGCGAAGGCGGAGGGGCTGACCGTGATCGCCGATGCCTCGGAAGCCGATGAAGCGCTCGTCAAATCGCTCGGCGCCGATATCGTGGTGCGCCGTGGCGATGACGTGGCCGAGCGTATCCGCGCCCATTTCCCCGACGGGGTCGACGGGCTGGCGGATGGCGCGGTGCTGAACGAAAAGGCGATCCCGGCGGTACGCGACGGCGGCGCCTTCACGGCCGTGCGGGGGTTCACGGGCGATGGCCAGCGCGGCATCCGCTTCGCGCCGACCCAGGTGCGCAATTACGACGGCGAATGGGAAAAGCTGGATACGCTGCGGCAACAGGCGGAAGCCGGAGTGCTGACCCTGCGCGTGGCCGAGACCTACCCGCCGGAACGCGCCGGCGAGGCGCACCGGCGGCTCGAGGCCGGAGGCACGCGAGGGCGGCTCGTCATCTGCTTCTGATTCTGCTTCTGATTCGGGTCCCGTCGATCCCCGTCCGTTGGGGGGCTGGACAGACGCGGGGCGCTATGCGCTGAATATGCAGGTCGGCCCGGTCGGGCGACCTGCTCGCGTTGCGTGTTCCATATCGAAAGGAAAACCGATGGCGTATGATCTCCTGATCCGCAATGGCCGTATCATCGATGGCTCCGGCATGCCCGGGTATCGCGGCGACATTTCCATCAAGGACGGCAAGATCGCCGAAATCGGCAAGCTGGGCGGCGCGGCTGAGCGGGTAATCGACGCCGAGGGGCTGGTGGTCGCGCCGGGCTTCATCGACAACCACACCCATTTCGACGCGCAGGTAACCTGGGATCCGCTATGCTCCAATTCCTGCGACCACGGCGCCACCTCGGTCATCCTGGGCAACTGCTCGCTATCGCTGGCGCCGGTGCGGCCCGGCACGCGGGAAAAACTGTCCGGCTTCCTGTCCTATGTCGAAGCGATCCCGATGGACGTGCTGAACAAGGTCGATATCTCCTGGGAAAGCGTATCGGAATACATGGACGTGCTGGACAACAGGCTCGGCGTCAATGTCGGCAACCTGATGGGGCACTCGGCCATCCGCTACTACGTCATGGGCGACGCGGCGCAGGAACGCGCGGCGACCGATGACGAGATCGAACAGATGCGCACCATCGTCCGCGACGGCATGCTGGCGGGCGCGCTGGGCCTGTCGATTTCACGCAATGCGGGGCATTTCGATCCGCAGGGCGTACCCGTGCCGGCGTTGTGGGCGGAAGAAAAGGAAATTTTCGCCATCTGCGACGTGCTGCGCGAACTGGGCACCGGCATCATCCAGAGCGGCGGCGGCAACGGGTCGGAGGTGAAGACGGGCCTGATGAGCCGCCTGTCGGAAGCCACCGGGCGCCCCGTCGTCTACAACACGCTGCTGCACAACCTGAAATATCCGGGGCAGTGGAAGGAGCAGATGAAGAAGATCGACGAGACCGTGGCCAGGGGCATCCGCGCCTATCCCATGTGCACGCCGAACGCCATCACCGATTTCTTCAACATGCACAACTGCCAGTCCTTCCGGGGGCTGCCGACCTGGCACCCGATCCTGATCGCGTCGGACGCGGAAAAGCTGCGCGCCTATGCGGACCCGGAAATCCGCAAGAAGCTTCATGAAGAGGCGGTCGAGTTCAAGATCGACTTCACCCCGACCGGCATATCCAGGAAATGGTGGGACCACATCGCCGTGGCGAACGCGGTGCTGCCGAAGAACAAGGGGCTGGAAGGCAAGACCATCGGCGAGATTGCGGCGGCGCAGGGCAAGGGCGTCATCGACGCGCTGCTCGACCTCGCCATCGAGGAAAACCTGGACACCGATTTCCTGCAGAGCGAGGTCAACGCGGACGAGGCGGCGGTCGCCGAAATCCTGAACTATCCGAATGCGCTGATCGGCCTGTCCGACGGCGGCGCGCATGTGCAGTTCCAGGCCGGCTTCGGCTACAGCACCAGGCTGCTGGCCGAGTGGGTGCGCGAGAAAAAGGCCATGTCGCTGGAAACCGCGATCAAGCGGCTGACCTTCGAATCGGCCAATATCTTCGGGCTGCACGACCGCGGGCTGCTGCAGCCGGGCAAGGTCGCGGATATCGTGATCTTCGACCCGGATACGGTGCGGCCGCTGCCGAACGAAGTGGTGCACGATTTCCCCGGCGGCGCCATGCGCATGCGCCAGCCGGCGGAAGGCATCCGCATGACCATCGTCAACGGCAGGGTCCTGATGGAGGACGGGAAGCATGTGGGCGCGCTGCCCGGCCGGCTGCTGCGCAACACCCGTTACCAGGCGAATCCGCGCAACTGAGGCAGTGGGAGGGCTGGTACGCATGCCGTTCGAAGTTGTCCGTACATCCGCCCCTGTCGGCGCTGAAATTCGCGGCGTCGACCTTGCCGCGCCGCTGGGTCCGGCGGCTTTTGCCGAAATAGAGCGGCTGTTCAACGAGCACGGCGTCGTCTTCTTCCGCCGCCAGTTCCTGTCGCCGGAACAACTGCTCGATTTCACCGGCCATTTCGGCGAACAGGCGCTCAACACCTTTTCCGAAACGCATGGCGTGCCGGGGCATCCCGGCGTGGTGGTCGTCTCCAATATCGAACAGGGCGGCCGCGATATCGGGGTGAAGCGGGCGGGCGAGCGCTGGCACAGCGACATGTGCTACACGGCGAACCCGCCGCGCGGGACAATCCTGTGCGCCCATGAAGTGCCGGTGCAGGACGGGCTGACCCTCGGCGACACCTGCTTTGCGGCCACCCATGCCGCGTTTGACGACCTGCCGGACGCCATGAAGCAGCGGATCGACGGGTTGCGCGCCGTGTTCGATTTCGCCGGCAGGGTCCGCGCGGTGCCGGTGACCCCGGCGCAGCGCGCCGCATTCCCGCCGGTCATCCATCCGCTGGCCCGGACCCACCCGTTTACCGGACGGAAGTGCCTCTATGTCATGCGCGACGACTGCACCGGAATCGAGGGCATGGACGACGGCGAGGCGCAGCAACTGATCGCGGCGCTGGCCGACCACATCACCCGGCCGGAATACATCTACCGTCACCGCTGGGAGCCCGGCGATGTGCTGCTGTGGGACAATTGCACCGTGCAGCATATGGCGATCCAGGATTACGACCTGCCCCTGCGACGCCTGATGTACCGCACGACCTTCGCGGCGACGCAACCGCCAGTGTAACGGCCGCCGCTGCGTCCCTGTCAGGCGCGCGGAACAATTTTTTGCGAAATGTGTTAAACTGAAAGGACATGGCACATCTCGACAAACTCAATATCACAAACCGGGTTATCGTCGCGGCGCGGCCGCGACACCGGCGCGACACAGTCGAATACCGCCGCGAGAAACTGATCGCAAGCATCGAGGAACAGATCGAACTGGCGTCGCTGGCGCTGGAAGGGAAGCCGCTTCAGCTTAAACGCAAGCGCGGCCACAATGTTGTGCCGGTGCGGCCGCGGCTATGGTGGAAGCAGGTTCCCGAAGGAACATTCTATACCCAGATCTTCTACAACAAGGTTCCGCTGAAACTCGCACGGCGCGGTACGGCGATTGAGGTGAAGAGCCTGAAGAATCTCCCGGCCGCGTATCGTCACGTCATCCGGGCGGTAAAGGCGGGGGAACTGGACCAGGCCATCGAGGCGGCCTCCCGGAAGTCCCGGCCCTGATCGCATCGCCACGTCCCGCCGAACCTGTCGATCGTTTCGCGCCACGGGATCGGCGTCGATTCCGTGGCTAAGGACGCCGCCACGAAACGCGGCGTGATCGTCACCGGGGCTACCGCTGAATCTCAGAAGAACACCTCGGGCGGGTTGCCGAGCAGCACCTGGCCGATGGTTTCGAAATGCGCGTCGCGGGACTGGATCTGCTGCGACAGGGTGTGGATGTCGCGGAACTGGCGCTGGAACGGCCCGCCCCGGAAGATCGCGCTGACCCCGGCGCGTTTATAGACCCAGTCGGCCACCTCGATGGCGCCGTGTATGGCGTTGCTGGCGGCCAGCCGCACCCGGGCCCGGTCCTCGACCCCGATGGCGCCCTGCGACGGCGCGCGGGCGTATACATCCGCCAGCACTTCCAGCGCATAGGCGCGCGCCGCGCCAAGCCGGACCTCGGCCAGTGCGACGCCGCTCTGGATGGCGGCGCTGTCGGCCAGGCGGCTCAACCCGCGCGGGGTCTTGTCGGCGGCAAGCTGTTTGAAGGCCTCCAGCATCGCATCCGCCGCGCCCAGCGCGACCCCGGCCACGCCGACGGCGTAAAGGGCCTGCATCGGGAAGGCATAGAGCCGCCCCGGATCGCGCCGCGCTTCGGGTTCCTCGCGCGTGCCGGTGAAGGCGTCGGCGACGAACAGGTCCTCGACCGAATAGGAATCGGAAGCCGTGCCGCGCAGCCCTATCGTGTCCCAGGTGTCGATCAGGGTCGACTGTTCGGCGGGAAACAGCAGGGTATGGATCGCGGGCCTGCCGAACCGGTTCAGCCGGGGCGCGCCGCCGGGTTCGGCCACCATGCAGTGCACGCCCATCCAGGTCGCGCTGCGGCAGCCGCTGGCGAAGTCCCAGCGCCCGCTGACCCGGTAGCCGCCGGGTTCGATCGCGGCGACGGTTGCGTTCGGCGGCCCCCAGGCGACAAGGGCATCTTCGGGGCCGAAGACGGTGCGCGCGGTATCCGGCTCCAGATGCGGCGCCAGGAGGGCCGCGCTGTTGGCGACGAACAGGTTCCAGGCGACCGAGGCGTCGGCGCGCGCCACTTCCTCGATCGCCCGCAGATAGACGCCCGGTTCGACCTCGTCGCCGCCGAAGGCGCGCGGCAGCAGCATGCGGGCCATGCGCGCCCCATGCAGCCGGGCCAGCAGGGCGGCGGGCAGGCGGCGCGTCTGCTCGATTTCATCGGCCGCGGCGGCGATATCGCCGGCAAGCGCGCGGGCGCGCGCCACCGGATCGGTTCCGTTGGCCATGGGAATCCCTCCGGCCGCCCTCTTTCGTTACGAGGCTTTCGCCAGCGGCCCGCGCAGCAACTGGCCGGGCAGGGCGCCCGTGTGCTGGTTGTTGCGCAGCACGGTCTGGCCGTTGATGACCGTGGCGGCGATGCCGTCGGCCATCTGCTTCAGTCGCTGGGCGCCGGACGGCAGGTCGTATTCGATGGTCGGCATCTGCGGTTCGATCTTTTCCGGGTCGAAGACGACGATATCGGCGGCCATGCCCTGGCGCAGCAGCCCGCGATCGTGGAAGCCCCAGGCGGTGGCGGTGTCGTAGGTGATCATCTTCACCGCCTGCTCCAATGAGAATTCCTGCTTCTCCCGGACCCAGTAGCTGAGCAGGTGCGTCTGCAGCGAACTGTCCATGATCTGCGAAACATGGGCGCCGGAATCGGAGAACGTCACGACCGAGTTCGGGTCCTTCATGATCTCCAGCGCGTCGGATTCCAGTTCGTTGGCGATGGGCTGGCGGAAGAACGCCTTCAGGTCGGTTTCCAGGCAGATGTCGATGAAGGCGTCGACCGGGTCGACCCCCCGCCCCCCCCCGCTCGCGCGCGATATCCGCCAGCGTGCGGTGCGGGTACATCGCCCTGTCCATGTAATAGAACCAGTCCCATTCGGGCGGCCGGGCCTCGCCGCCGGTGACCGTCTTGTTCGGCGCGGCGCTTTTGGCGGCGTCCACCAGCTTCGCCCGCGTCGCCGGATCCTGCAGCGCCTTCTTCTGTTCGGCCAGCGGCAGCTTGCGGATGTCGCGCCAGACCGGCCAGCCGTCATAGGGAAGCTGGGTTTCAAAGGACAGCACGGTGTTGATCTCGCGCACCTGCACCTGGGTCCAGATGCGCGAGCCGGTCCGGTTGCCCCTGGCGATGATCTCGTACAGGTCGCGCCACAGGCCGGGGCTTTCGCGGCGGGTCAGCGAGCCGAAGGTGATCGGACAGCCGCTTTCCCGCGAGAGGTCCATGAGCGACTGATAGAACGCCTTCTGTTCGTCCATGGTGCCGCGCTCCATGGCAAGCTGGAAAATGCCGCCCCCGGCATCGCCCATGCCGTTGACGATGGCCTGGACCTCGGAGAAGTCGGCCGTCCGGCTGGCGACCGGGCGGTCATCGGGGCGCAGATGCGCCGGGCTGCGCGAGGTGGAAAATCCGATCGCGCCGGCGCGCACCGAATCCTGCACATTGGCGATCATCGCCTTCAGGTCGTCCTCGGTGGCCTGCTCGTCGAAGGCGCGCTCGCCCATCACATAGGTGCGCAGCGCCGAATGGCCGACATAGCCGGCGTAGTTCATGCCCTTGGGCAGCCTGTCGATCACATCCAGGTATTCCGGATAGGTCTCCCACTGCCATTTGATGCCGGCCAGCATGGCGTCGCGGCTGATATCCTCGGCGCGTTCCAGGTTGCGGAAGACATAATCGACCTCTTCCTCGCGGCAGGGCGCCAGGGTGAAGCCGCAATTGCCCATCACCACGCTGGTGACGCCGTGATAGCAGGAGCACGAACCCAGCGAATCCCAGAAAATCTGCGCGTCCATATGGGTATGGCCGTCGACGAAGCCGGGAGTCACGACATGGCCTTCGGCGTCGATCACCTCGTCCGCGGGGGCGTTGATCCGGCCGATGGTCGCGATCTTTCCATCCTTGACGCCGACATCCGCGCGATAGCGCTGGCCGCCGGAACCGTCGATTACCATGCCGTTTTTGACAATCAGATCGTAACTCATCCTTATTTCTCCCCCATCGCTGAAACCGGATATTGCGCGCCGCTATGGCCTGTGCGGCGCGGTAGTCTGCCGATTACTGTGACCCCATCCCGGCGGGTTGGCAAGTAAGGCGGACCCGCCGACCGTCGCGCCTTGCCCCGGCCGGTCTGTTCGCGGTCCGGCGGCGGTGCTAAAACGTGACCCGTCAGGGCTGTCGTCGCATTGGGCGAAAACGTAAAGCTACTAGAGGCTATTAATGCGTATACAGGAAATGCTCGATTCCGCGCTGCAGGACGCGCGCGCCGCGCGGTTTGCGGACGCGGAAAAAAAGCTCCGGCGCCTTCTCGCGGAACCGCTGAAGCCGCAGGATCTCGGCACCATCCAGGGATTGCTCGGGGTTGTGTACGCATCCGGCGGAAAACTGGATGCTGCGATCCGTGAACTGACGGCGGCTTCCGAAAAAAAGCCCGATGACGCGACGATTCTCTCCAACCTGTGCAACTGCCTGAAAGAAGCCGGTAGAACGGATGAAGCCATCGAGACCGGCAGAAAATCCGTCGCGCTGAATCCCCGTTTTGCCGCCGCTCGCAACAATCTGGGCAATGCGCTTCTGGCCGGCGGTGATTTGGATGGCGCCATCGCCAATTTACGCGATGCTGTGCGCATTGAGCCCGGGAACGGCGAGTTCCACAACAATCTGGGTGTCGCTAAAAAAGAGAAGGGCGATTTGGACGGTGCCGCCGCCAGCTACAGGCAGGCTCTTACGCTAATGCCTGGCCTCGCCGCCGCATACAACAACATAGGCATCATCCACCACAGTCAGGGTGACCTCGATGCGGCTGAGGCAATTTTTCGCTTGGCCGTAGAACATGATCCTCATTTCGCCGACGCCCATAACAATCTGGGCCTGGTATTGGGCGCGCGTGGCGACCTTGAAGGAGCCGTCTCCTGTGCGCGCCGGGCGCTGGAGATCAATCCGGATTCCCTCGATGCAAACATTGCCCTGCGGAACGCTCTCTATGCCAACGGTGATCTCGACGACGCTGGAGCCAGCTATCGGGAACTGCTGAAATGGCATCCGGACAATGCGGACTTTAACAATGCATTGGGCGAAATTCTGGCGGAAGGGCATAAGTTGGATTCGGCGATCTCCAGTTACCGCAAGGCGCTGGCGATTAATCCGGGATTTGCCGAGGCTCATAGGAACCTGGGCGATGCGCTGCGTGGCAAGGGAGAATTCGAGCAAGCCATTTCGAGCTATCGTGACGCGCTCCGACTCCGCCCCGATGATACGAACACGCATGAAAACCTTGCATCGGTTTTGGTCCATCTGAAGCGATACGAAGAGGCGCGGCGCAGCTTCGATCAGGCGGATAGCCGGAAGGCGCGGGCGGAGGCGCTGACATGCCTCTACGCACAGCAGCGCTATGACGAGTTCGACAGGCGCGTCCGGGAAACCCTGGACAGAGACAAGCTGAACCTTAGCGTTGCAGCCGCGTGCGGGCATATATACGGCCAGATCGGCCAGGAGGATCCTCACCCTTTCTGTCCCGACCCCCTTGAATTCGTGAGTGTCGGGCAACTCGGCGATCACGTGGATGACCTGGAATCTTACCTGAGGGCGTTAGCCAGGGAATTGCGCGAGGTTCCGGCGTTATGGACGCCTGATTCCCGCACTACGCGTTATGGCTTCCAGACGCATGGCAATCTTTTTTCCAGAGGCAAGGAGTCTGTCGCAGTACTGCAGCGGATTATCGAGCGTGAAATCGCGCTCTATCGCAAACGGTACGATAATCGAAGCTGTCTGTTTCTTGACATGTGGCCGGAGCAACCTGCTCTGACGGGCTGGTCGGTCCGGCTGCATCGGAACGGTCACCAGCGGGCGCATATTCACCCGTCCGGCTGGCTGAGCGGCGTGATCTACGTCGAACTGGTGGATGCCCCGGATCCCGACGACGGCGCCATCGTCTTCGGGCAGTACAGGGATCATTATCCTCTGATCAACCCGGATTATCCGCGCCTGTTGCATCGCCCGCAGCGCGGGGAGATCGTGTTGTTCCCCTCGTCGCTCTATCACCACACCATTCCGATCCGCCGGGACGGCGAACGGGTGACAGTATCGTTCGACCTGGTGCCGGACCGAAGCGGCGAATCACTCCGATGAAGCGGTGCGGGTTCAGCGTTGCCGCCTGTATCATTGCCTTCATCCTAGGCCGCGATGCCGGATCGAAACCGGCGAAAGGCTGGCCGGGGAACGGATTTCGACCATCGGTGTCCTGTTGAAGGAAAACGTCGTCGCCCGCGATACGGTTCGGCAGGCGCTCAGGGTGCCGGAGCGCAAATTGCTGACTGAACGGTTATCGGCCAAGGGAACCTTTGCCCCGCCCGGCCGCGCTTCAATCGACTGCCTGATATTTCCGCCGGCGCATGGCGCCGCGATCAGCGTGCAGGTCAGTAGCGAAATCCCATCGTAACAGGAAAGGATCGAACATGAGCAACGGCAAACCACGGGTGGCGGTGATCGGGACGGGCGGGACGATTTCGTCCGTCGGGCGAAATGCTCTGGACATCGTTCGCTACGGCGAAAACAGGAAGATCTACGAGGTCGACGAACTGCTGAACGCCTTCCCCGAAACGCTGGAACAGGCGGATGTCGTGCCGGTGCGTCTGCGCGCGATTCCCAGCACGGCAGTCGGCCCGTCGGACTGGCTGGCCATCAATGCGAAGATTCATGAACTGGCGGCGGACGATCCCACGCTGGCCGGGATCGTCGTCACCCACGGCACGGCGACGCTGGAGGAAACCGCCTATTTCCTGAACCTCACGGTCAAGGCCGACCTGCCGGTCGTGCTGGTCGGGGCGCAGCGGCCGGCCTCAGGCCTGAGCACCGATGCGGGAATGAATCTGGTCAACGCGATCCGCACGGCCGCCGATCCCGCCGCGCGGGGCCGGGGCGTACTGGCGCTGCTCAACGATGAAATCCACTGCGCCCGCGAGGTCACCAAGACTTCGACCCTGCGCCTGCAGACATTCCGGAGCCCGGATTTCGGCCTGCTGGGACACGCGGATTTCGACCGGATCGCATGGTACCGGATGCCTGAACGGCGGCGCATGCCGGACACCGAATTCGATGCGCGCGGCCTGACAGTGCTGCCCCGGGTCGATATCGCGCTGTCCTATGCGGGGGCCGACGGGACCGTGATCGACGCGTTGGTCGCCGCGGGGGCGAGGGGCATTGTCGCCGCGACGATGGCGCCCGGATCCAGCACGCCGGCGGAATTCGAATCGCTCTGCGCCGCCGCCGGAAAAGGCGTCGTTATCGCCCAGAGTACCCGTGCGGGTAGCGGCAGGGTCGCCGACATTCCCTCCAGGCGCGCGCCGGGCGCGGTGCTGGCGGATAACCTCTCGCCGCAGAAAGCGCGAGTCCTGCTGATGCTGGCGCTGACGGCGACAGCCGACCCGGCCGAGATCCAGCGGATGTTCGACGAATATTGAAGGCGCGTGGCGCCGCGGCGCGATCCGTCCGGCGCTATAGCCTTATAAAGGTTCATTTCCAGTCGCCAGTGGCGCAGGGATGGCAACCCGGACAAATTGCCGCATTACAAATGAGGGAGGCGCCGGTCATTTGATCGTCAATGAGTGTTGCCAAGGGTGGGGGAGTATGCTTATCCTTGCAGAAATAGGGCGAGCCTTGCTGACGTTCGGCGGGGAAAAATAAACGCCGATTTGGACAGGTTATTGTTTGGTGCTCGAAGCCTTGACCGGCTGTTGGGCACAGCAATTGAGGTGTTCGCTTATGGCGCAGGCCACCGAAGCACAGGCCGGGTATGATCCGGCCAAGTATTCCGATGAGGGCAGCATCGGCGGATTACGGAAAATTCTGCGCCGAAAGTCGACAATCGCATTTTTGATGACCTTGCCGCTGATCCTGGTGATCGTCGGGCTTGTCGCGTATCCGTCCGTATATTCGGTCTTCCTGTCGATGTTGAACAAGAAGATGACGGCCTTTGTCGGGATCGACAATTTCACGTTCCTTCTGAAACGTTCGACGTTCCAGATGATCATCTTCCAGACCTGCTTCTTTGCCGTCGTCGCGGTCATCTTCAAGGCCTTTTTCGGTTTCATCCTGGCCCATCTGATGCACAACGTGCCCGGCAAGAAACAGCGCGTCTATCGCGGCTTGCTGCTGCTGCCCTGGGTCATCCCGCCGGCCATGTCGACCCTGACCTGGTGGTGGCTGTTCGATCCGTCCTATTCGGCGTTCAACTGGGCGCTGAACGTGTTCGGCGGGCCGACCATTCCGTGGCTGGGCGAAACCTGGTGGGCGCGTATCGCGGTCATCACGGTCAATGTCTGGGTCGGCACGCCGTTCTTCATGATCATGTACCTGGCGGCGCTGAAATCCGTGCCGGAGCAGCTTTATGAAGCCGCGTCCATCGACGGCGCCTCTGCCTGGCAGAAGCTGATCCATGTCACGCTGCCGATGATGCGGAATATCATTTCCATCACGGTGCTGTTCAGCCTGATCCTGACATTCGCCAATTTCGACATCGTCCGAATCCTGACTAATGGCGGTCCACAGGATACGACGCACCTGTTTTCGACCTATGCCTTCCAGGTCGGCATCCAGTCGGGTGACATACCGCTTGGCGCCGCGGTGAGCCTGTTCATGCTGCCGATCCTCGCACTCTTCGCATACTTCATACTGAACGACGTCACCAAGCGGACCAAGGAAGAGTTGTAGTCATGACGGTCACAACAGCAGCAGTCGCGGACGCCGAAATCACCCGTAACATGGGCGGGAAGAGTCTGAAGAACGAACGGCGCTGGGCGCTTTGGGGCAGCTACGCCGCGCTGACCCTCTTTACCTTCATGTTCCTGATCCCGCCGATCTACACGGTCACCACCAGCCTCAAGACCTCGGAGGAAGTGTCCTCGCGCGATGGCAATCCGTGGCTGATCAAGAATCCGACCCTGCAGAATTTTGTGGAACTGCTTACGGATGACCATTTCCAGGTTTTCATCTGGAATTCCGTCAAGATCACCGCGGTTGTGGTGGTGGTGAGCATGGTCATTTCGATCATGGCGGCCTTTGCGCTGGCCCGAATGCGGTTCTGGGGTAGCGCGGCGCTGGCGACGGGCGTCTTTCTGACCTATCTGGTGCCCGAGAGCCTGCTGTTCATTCCCATGTTCAAGATCATCGGCGCGATCGGCATGATGAACAACACCTGGTCGCTGATGCTGCTGTATCCGACGCTGACGGTACCGTTCTGCACCTGGATCATGATCGGGTATTTCAGTTCGATCCCGAAGGAACTCGACGAGGCCGCGCTGATCGACGGCGCCAGTTACCCGCAGATGCTGATCAAGATATTCATTCCGGTCGCCCTGCCGGGCATTATCGCGGCGACGATCTTCGCGTTCACGGTCAGCTGGGGGCAGTTCCTCTACCCGCTGGCCTTCCTGTTCAGTTCGGACCAGATGGTGCTGACGGTCGGCATCGTCACCGAACTGATCCGCGGCGACGTTTTTGCCTGGGGCAAGCTGATGGCGGGTTCGTTGATCGCATCGCTGCCGCCGGTGATCATCTACGCCTTCCTGATGGACTACTACATTTCCGGGCTGACATCCGGCGCGACCAAGGGCTGATGCCGCAACGCTGCGCGGCTTGGAAAAAGCAGAAAAATTAAAGAAAAGAAACGTGCGTAAACAACTTAACGGGAAACGGCATATAGACAAACAGTAGACAGGGAAGCACAGGATGGCCCAGGTTTCGATCCGCAAAATCTTCAAACTCTATGAAGGCGATGTGCAGGCGGTTAAGGGAATTGATCTTGAGATCGAGGACCATGAATTTGTCGTCCTTGTGGGTCCCTCGGGCTGCGGCAAGTCCACGACCCTGCGCATGATCGCCGGGCTGGAGGATATCTCCGCCGGCGACATCCTGATCGGCGACCGCATCGTCAACGACGTGCCGCCGCGTAATCGCGACATCGCGATGGTTTTCCAGAATTATGCGCTGTATCCCCATTTCAGTGTCTTCGAGAACATGGCCTTCGGCCTCAAGCTGCGGAAGTTCTCCAAGGACGAGATCAAGAAGCGGGTGGACGAGGCGGCGCGTATTCTCGATATCGAATCGCTGCTCGAACGCAAGCCCAAGGCCCTGTCCGGTGGGCAGCGCCAGCGCGTGGCGATGGGCCGGGCGATCGTGCGCAACCCCCAGGTTTTCCTGTTCGACGAACCGCTGTCCAACCTTGACGCCAAGCTTCGCGTGCAGATGCGCACCGAAATCAAGCTGGTCCACCAGAAGGTCAACACGACCACGGTCTATGTGACCCATGATCAGGTCGAGGCGATGACGCTTGCGGACCGGGTCGTCGTGATGAACCACGGCACCATTGAGCAGGTGGGACCGCCGCAGGAACTGTATCATAATCCCAAGACCCGGTTCGTGGCCGGGTTCATCGGCTCGCCGGCGATGAATTTCATTCCCTGCCGCATCGTGCGGAACGGCAGCGGGATCACCGCGCAGCTCAGTGAATCCGTCTCATTGGCGATTCCCGAGGAACGACGCGAACGCTATTCGCCATATTTGGACAAGGAAATGACGATTGGCCTGCGCCCCGAACACATGACCGAGGTGAAGGCCAATCCGAAACCGGGTGTGACGTCGTTGGACGTCAAGGTGGATGTGGTCGAGCCCATGGGCATGGAGACCATGGTGCATTTCATGATCGGTCGTGACGCCATGTGCGCGCGGGTCGAGCCGAATACGCCCGCCAAGGCAAATGCAATGCTGCCGCTCCATGTGGACATGAACAACATGCACCTGATCGATCCGGCTTCGGGCGACGTGGTTTGATATTGGGCGGTCGGATCGTCCGTCCGCTGGTTATGTCAGGAAAAGGCGATGTCGGGCGGATGTCCGGTTGGCTGGAACGGCAGAAACAGGCTCCGCAAGAGAGCCGTGCGACAACAGTATCCGGATCTCCGCGAACCGGCGAGGTCATCCGGTCGGTGATCGACGATCAGAAGTTGAAAACATTGTCTATTTTAGGGAGGTAACGTTATGTCAAAAATGAAAAAAATCACCCGACGGACTGCCTTGAAAGCCACGGCCGGCGCCGTTGGCGCGGCGTCATTACCGCTGGTGCATATGCAGACGTCCCATGCGGCCGGCACACTGAAAGTCGGTATCTGGGATCACTGGGTCAAGGAAACCAACCCGTTCATGAAGGAAATCATGGATGAGTGGGGCGCGAAGAACAAGGTTGAAATCCAGCTCGATTTTATCCCTTCCGCAGGCAACAAGATGATCCTGACCCAGGCGGCGGAAGCGCAGGCCCGGGCCGGCCACGACATCATGGCCTTCGATCAGTACAACACGCATCAATACGCGGACAAGCTGATCAACGTCGACGATGTGGTCAAGGGACTGATCAAGCAATATGGCCCCGTCAGCAAGGCCACCGAATATCTCGGCATCGTCGATGGCGAATGGAAAGGCGTTCCGGTGGCGTGGGGTTCGGCGCCGTTGCCGGTCGTCGCCCGCATTTCGCTGCTCAAGAAATACGCGAATGTGGACGTGACCGAATGGTATCCGGCCAGGGACGAGACGACCGCGGGTTCGGAAGAGTGGACCTATGAAAAGATGCTGGAAATCGCCAAGGCCTGTCACGCCGGCGGCCAGCCCCTTGCGCTCGGTTGCGGCTCGAACAGCACCGACGCCAACCAGACCTGGGGCGCGACCTTTGGCGCCTTTGGCGCCCATCTGACCGATGCCGACGGTAATCCCACGGTCGATTCCGACCCGGTGAAAGAGGTGCTGGATTATGTCGCGCGGATTATCCCGTACCTGCCGGCGGAACAGATCAGCTATGACGACGGCGCCAACAATCGCGCGCTGATTTCCGGTCAGGCCTCGATGATCTGGAACCCGCCAAGCGCCTATGCGGTGGCCAAGCGCGACAAGCCGGAAATCGCGGAGGATTGCTGGCACTTCCCGAACCCGAAGGGCAAGATGGGCCGTCTCGTGCCGCATCGTCCGTATATGTGGGGCGTCTGGGAATGGGCGAACAACCAGTCGGCCGCAAAGGATCTGATGACCCACGTGATGCAGCGTGAAAACGTCGAAAAAACCTCCGTACCGGCGGCCGGTTACGACATTCCGCCATTCGTCTCCATGTCGGACTTCGACGTCTGGAAGGAAATCGGCCCGCCGCAGGGGACGATCTACAACTACCCGCTGAAGGCGCATCACAAGGCTGACCATTATATCGTCGGTTCGAATGCGCCGGTCGAAACGGCCGTGCAGATTTGGAGCCGCTATATCTATCCGTCCATGGTGGCGCGGATGGTGCAGGGCAGGACAGCGGCGGAAGTGATCGCCTGGGCGACGGAAGAAATCGAAGGCTTCCGGTAAGGCAGGGTTACGCATCGCGGCGGGTTTCGCTTCGGGAGGAAGCGGGACCCGCCGCATGCGGTTCTTTCCATTTCACTCCATTCGCTTGCGGCGCAACGCGTATTGAGCGCGCCTGCCGATGCCAATAGACTGACCTGATTCAGGCTGTTGGGAGATGCGATCAGATGGCGCCGTTTCTGGACGATACTCAGGTCATTCAACGGGTTCTCGACCATGTCGATGCGAAAAGCACCGATCTGGGCGACGAGGTCTGGCGCGAGCCGGTGGAAAATTACCGGTCGGCGGAACGCTTCGCCCGGGAAGTGGCGCTGCTGCGGCGGCTGCCGCTGGTTTTCTGTCCGTCCGCCGCGCTGCCGGAAAACGGCAGCTACGTCGCGCGGACCTCGGCGGGTACGCCGCTCATCGCGGTGCGCGGCGATGACGGCGTGGTCCGCGCCTTCCGCAATGCCTGCCGGCATCGCGGCATGGCAGTGGCGGAAGGCAGCGGCAGCGCACGCGCCTTCGTCTGCCCCTATCACGCCTGGGCCTACGGGCTGGACGGGCGGCTGAAACATATTCCCGGCGACCAGGGCTTTCCAGGCCTCGCGATGGAAGAACACGGGCTGGTCCCGGTCAGGGCGACCGAGCGCGGCGGGCTGGTCTTTATCACGCAGGACGCGCCGCTGTCGGACGGCGCGCTGGAAACCCTGCCGGACCTGATCGTGCCGGGGCAGGAGGTGTTCGAGCATGTCACCATCACCGATGAATCGAACTGGAAGCTGCTGCTCGAAACCGGGATGGAGGGGTATCACATCAAGTCGCTGCACAGTAAAAGCTTCTACCCCTACGGTTTCGACAACCTGAACGTCGTGGAAACCGACGGCCCCAACGCCCGCGTCACCTTTCCCTTCCGGCGCATCGGCAAGCTGCGCGACATCCCGGCGGCGGAACGCCGCGCCGCGGGCATGGTGACCTATGCCCATCAGATATTCCCCAACACGCGGCTGTCGATGCTGTCCAGCCATTACCAGATGGTCATCCATGAACCGGTCAGCCCCGGCGCCTCGCAGATGGTGATTTACCGGATGCGGACGCCGCTGACGGGCGATGCGCCCGACGCGGTGGAAAAATCGAACCGCGACGCGGATTTCGTCAAGGACACGGGCGTGATCGAGGACCGCGCCGCCGCCTGCGCCATCCAGCGCGGCATGGCGGCGAACGCCAATACCCACTTCACCTTCGGGCGCTACGAGGCGGCGGCGGTGCATTTCCACCGGCACCTGGATGCGCTGCTGGAAAAGACGGGGTGAGCGGAGATATAGGTTAAGTATGCTGTCCCTTTAATTGGCGGGTCACCTGCCTAACGGTTCACAGGAAAGGTTCCGCCATGTTCCGCGCCATCCCGCTGCTGTTCATTGTCGTCGCGATCTGGAATGTCCTCGTCTTCATGACCGGCACGCCGCTGAATGCGATGGCGCTGTCCTTCGGCCTGCCCTCGAATACGGTCCTGACGATCACGACCGGCGAGGCGCTGGTCGGGCTGGGCCTGATCCTGCTCTACTTCGAGATCCTGAAATCGACCCGCACCACCGGCGCCTCCATCGCCGACCACGCCCTGTCGATGGCGCTGTTCGTGGCGGCGCTGCTGGAACTCATCCTCGTCCCGGCCATGGGCACCGGCAGCTTCGCCCTGATCGTGCTGCTGACCCTGGTCGATGTCATCGCGGGATTCACCGTGACGATCTCCACCGCGCGGCGCGATATCGGGTTCGGCGGCGACCGGCTGGGGTAACAACCGTCCTGCAGGGCCGTCTGGCAGTTGCCCTGCCGCCGGCCTCGATCACCGATGCGTCGGGCGGGCTGGCGGAGGAGCTGTCCTACGATCCGCATGGCAAGCGGCGCTATGTGACGGACTGGCTGGACGCCACATCGCAGGTCGTGGCGACGGCCACGAAGCGCGGCTTCACCGGGCATGAGATGCTGGACGATGTGGGGCTGGTGCATATGGGGGGCCGGGTCTACGACCCGACGCTGGGGCGCTTCCTGTCGGCGGACCCGCACGTGCAGTCGATCCAGAACCCGCAGGCGCTGAACCGCTACAGCTACGTGCTCAACAACCCGCTGTCGATGACCGACCCGTCCGGCTTCTTCTTCAAGGGGCTGTTCAAGGCGGTCAAGAAGCTGTTCAGCAAGGTGTTCAAGAACAAGATTGTGCGGATGGCGGCGTCCATCGGTGTAGCTTTCATTCCAGGGATAAATGCCTTCGCGGCGGGCTTCATCTCGGGGATGATATCGTCCGGCGGCGATATCAGGGCGGGGATAATCGGGGCACTCTCGGCGGGCAGCCTGGATGCCATTGCGGGGGAGGCGTTTGCCGATGCCTTTGGGGAGTTGGCAAACGTCGCCCAAACCGTCGCCAGCGGCGTTGTGGGCGGAATTGGCAGCGAGTTGCAGGGCGGCAGTTTTGTATCCGGCTTTGCCGCCGCGGCATTCACGCGGGGATTTGCCCCGGTCGCCAGCAAGATCGCACAAGGAAACAAGGCTATTGGAACGGTGCTCTCCGCGGTGTCCGGTGGCGTGGCAGCTGAACTTGGCGGTGGGAAATTTGCGAATGGCGCGATAACGGGCGCGTTTACTTACGTGGCGTTCCATGTGGCAAAAGGAGTGAGAAGGGATGCTGGTCGAGAAGTGCAACCATCTGGTTCAGATAGGAGAAATCCCAATAGACAGTTTGCGCAAGCTGGGATTCAAGCAACTGATGCAACACCGCCAATCGTTACGTTGTACCGAACGGTTGATATGGGGGAGTTAAATTCCTTGATGATAAATGACATGAGGCTGCTGCCAAGTCCGAATGGTGCCATGGTGAAATATTTTTGGCAGGATCCTGTCACCGCGACGGCATTCGGTAATAGTCTTGCAACCAACGGGAAGGGATGGTTTGTTCCTCCGCTGCATGTTATTAGTGCACAAATTCCGTCAAATCTACTCGACAATAACATGTTCATTTCACTTGCAGATATACCGGCGATGGGTCGTGTGACAGCGATTGCTCTCCCAAATAATTTGCTGTCATATATGGGTAAGGCGCAGATTGTGGGCGCCATTCCACTTCCGCAATGACGCTGATAGGAAGGCACGTATGAGCGAATATCAGGCGATCATTACCTATAGGGAACCTCGACATTTTGCCAGAGACGCTCGCGGTGAAATCATTCCTTCCGGTGAAATGATCCGATTTGAAGGCAAGGTCTTGGTTGCTTACATTCGGCCAGAGATCGATCTGGATGCAAAGAAGGGAGCGCCCTTCAATGGCCAAATTCTGTTTGTGAGTGAGCTTGAAAAAGCGCGTCCATTTGAGTCTGGACAAGAACTTGAAATCGTTTCAACGAACACTCGTACATTGCAGGTGATCGGGCACTGTGTGATTCAAGAAAAGAAACAATAAGTGTGTAGCCGGGGTAGCTCATTCTTATACTGGGCGGGGTCAGGTCTTGTTTTGTGCGTGATAAACCTTTTTAACGCACCCGCCCCAGCCGCACGCTGACCAGTCGCACCTCGCCGCCGCCGGGCGGTGAGACAATGACCGTAACGCGGTAGGGGATGAGCGGGGCGGTGTCGGTTTGCGGCAGGGGGCGGTCCGGGTCAAAGGGCGCCACCGCGATGCGCCAGCGCCCGCCCGACGCGGTCCTGCCGGCGGCGTCTTCCAGCGGTAGTTCCACCCCCAGCCGCGCCAGCAGGTTCTCCGCTTCCGCTGTTGCCTCGGCAATACCCGCCACCCGCGCCGTACGGCGCAGCCCGTCCGCGTAGATGCCGTAGGCGGCGCCCAGCACCCCCGCCAGGATGGCGAAGGCGACCAGCGCCTCGATCACCGTAAACCCGCCTTCCGTCCCGCGCCGGGGCGGGCGGGCCGGCTGGCGCCGGCGGCTAATCCTCCACATCGACCCGACCGGTCAGCCAGTCGACCGATACCCTGATGGCCGGTCCCGTTGTCGCCGCGACATTGTCCCCGCCGGCCATCCGCGCCAGGGTCAGGTGCCCGCCGGTGGCGCTGCCATCGGGGTAGAAGCGGATCGCGCCGAGCCTGCCGGTAACGGCTTCCTGCTGCGCGGTATAGCGTCTACCGGAATTCAAACTCCCGGTACCCGCCTTCCGCCACCGCGTCCGCCTTCTTGCGGTAGCGCACGGCGCCGCCGTTATAGCCCAGCACGCGCGGCACCTGCTTGCCCGCGACATTCCGGTTCACGCCGGTCTGCCAGGAGGCGATCTTGCTGGAGAGCAGCTTTTCGCTGGCCCGCTCGACCGCGCCGGCCCATTCGTCGACCGCTTCCTTGCGCGGTTCGGCCCTTGTGTGGCCGTTCTCGCGCATGAAGCGGATCATGCCCGTGATCCAGTCGACCAGTTCCTCGATATTGCGCGGGATATTGCCGCGCGCGGTATGCGGGCCCAGCACCATGAACAGGTTGGGGAAGCCCTCCGCCTGCACGCCCAGCAGCGTGCGCGGGGTCGCCCGCCAGTCGTCCTTCAGCCGCCGCCCGCCGGGGCCGCGGATGTCGATGCGGTCATAGGGGCCGGTGACGCCGTCGAAGCCGGTGGCGTAGATCAGGATGTCGAATTCGTGTTCCGTGTCGCTGGTCCGCACGCCCTTTTCCGTGATGCGCCGGATCGGCGTCGCGTTGATGTCCACCAGGGTCACGTTTTCCTGGTTGTAGACTTCGTAATAGCCGCTCTCCAGCGGCAGGCGGCGCGTGCCGAAGCCGTGGTTCTTCGGCGTCAGCAGGTCGGCGATCTTCGGGTCATGCACCCGCTGGCGGATCTTCTTTGCGACGAATTCGCTGACCAGCGCGTTGGCTTCCTCGTCGATCATCATGTCACGGAAGTTGCCCATCCAGATGCCGAAGCCCGGCTCGGAATACAGCTTCTCCCAGAAGGCCTCGCGCTCCTCCGGCGGTGTCTCCAGCGTCGTGCGCGGGTCCGGGTTGTGGATGAAACAGGCCACCGTCTCGCGGCAGCGGGCGAAGATTTCGTCATAGCGCGACTTGATATCCGCCTGTTCCTCCGGCGTGATCGGCCGGTTGTGCAGCGGCGCCGCCCAGTTCGGCGTGCGCTGGAAGACGGTCAGGTGGCCGACATCCTTCGCGATGGTCTGGATCGCCTGGATCGCGCAGGCCCCGGTGCCGATGATGCCGACCCGCTTGCCCGCAAGGTCGACCGGCTCATGCGGCCAGCGGGCGGTGTGGAAGGCGCGACCCCTGAAGTCGTCGCGCCCCGGAATGTTCGGCAGGGTATAGGCGGAAAGGGGGCCCAGCCCGGTGATCAGGATCGGCGCGCTGGCCTGCTCGCCGTTTTCCAGCGTCACGGTCCAGCGGGTGGCGTCATCGTCGAAATGCGCGGATTGCACGCGGCTGTTGAAGCGCATTTCGCGGCGCAGGTCGAACCTGTCGGCGACATGGTTCAGGTAGCGCAGCGTATCCGGCTGGGCGGCAAAATGCTCCGGCCAGTCCCATTCCTGCAGCAGTTCCTTCGAAAACGAAAACCCGTAGGACCAGCTTTCGGAATCGAATCGCGCGCCCGGATAGCGGTTCCAGTACCAGGTCCCGCCAACATCGCCGCCGGTCTCGAACACCCGCACCTTCATGCCCAGTTCGCGCAGCCGGTAGAGCTGGTACATGCCGGAAATACCGGCGCCGATGATGATGGCGTCGAGGTCGGTATCGCTGACCGTGACGGGAGTCCGCGTGGCGTGAGTCTGTGAGGTGGTCATGGGCGTCGTGGGTCCGTTTATGGGCATGGAACGTATACCGCCGCCATTTAACGTCCCTGCCGACACGCGCGCAATCCCGCTATCCGCCGTCATTGACATAACATATATTTGTACATACAACTTATCATGCCCTTCGAATGGGATGAGCGCAAGCGCGGCAGCAATCTTGCAAAGCACGGGATTGATTTCGTCCGGCCCGTTCTGGAACGGCCCGATAGCCGGGGGCCCTACAGCGAATCCAGATGGATCGCCGTCGGTCACTGGGACGGATTTTACATGGTCGTGATTTATACCTGGCGCGGCGGAAGCCGCCGGATTATTTCGGCGTGGAAGGCAGGACGACATGAGCGGGAAGCATATGACAACCGTATCGGTGGATGATCTGGCGGACATGCCCGACCGGACACGCGAGAATGCGCCCGAAGGCGAAACCCTGGGCGCGGATTTCTGGAAGACGGCGAAAGTCGTATTCCCGGACGGACCGAAAGAACGTCTTACGGTGCGGTTCGACCGCGATGTGGTGGCGTGGTTCAAATCGCAGGGGCGCGGATACCAGACCCGCATGAATGCCGTCCTGCGATCATATTACGAGGCGCATGAAAGCGAGCGAAACGAGCGGTAGCTCACTCGCCTGCTTCAGGCACGCGCTTCACGACGGCCCCGGATCATATCCGCGCCTTTTTCCGCGATCATGATCGTGGATGCGAACGTGTTCGCCGACGGCAGCCTTGGCATGATCGAGGCGTCGATGACGCGCAGCCCCTGTACGCCGTGCACCCGCAGTTCGTCGTCCACCACCGCGCCGCGCGCCGGGTCCGGGCCCATGCTGCAGGTGCCGACCAGGTGGTAGCCGGTATTGCCGCGCCGCCGGGCAAAGTCGAGCAACTCGTCGTCGCTTTGCGCCTGCGGCCCGGGCAGGGTTTCCGCATCGAAATAGGGCGCCATTTGGGGGCTCTTCATCAGCTCGCGGGCGAGGCGCAGGCCGGCCAGGGTGATCTGCCTGTCGACCTCCGCCGAAAGGTAATTCGGCTGGATGACCGGCGGGTCGGCCGGATCGGATGAGCGGGCGCGGACATGGCCGGTGCTTTCCGGACGCGGCTGGGCGGCGCCGCAGGTCATGCCCGGATAATCGTCCAGCACATAGGTCTTGCCGTCCTGGTAGCTGCCGGGCGTGAACAGGATGCGCATGTCGGCTTCTTCGAGATCAGGGTGGGACTTCGCATGCACGAAGGCGATGGTCGGGCACAGCGCCAGCACGCTGGGCTTGCCGCGCAGCCATTTGATCACCTCCAGCGGCAGGCGGGGCCATCTGGCGTATTCGTTGATGGTCAGGACATTTTTCGCCCGCGCCACCATCCGCACCGAGTAATGGTCGCGCAGGTTCTCGCCGACGCCGTCCAGCGCCGCCCGCACCGGCACGCCGAGTTCGCCCAGCAGCTTCGCCGGGCCGATGCCGGATATCTGCAGCAGCTTCGGCGAATTTGCGGCCCCGGCGCTGACGATCACCTCGCGACGCGCCCGCACCGCCTGGTCGCCGCCGGACCCGTCGCGGTAGCGCACGCCGGTGACTTTGGCGCCGTCCATTTCCAGGTTCACGACCTGCGCGCGGATGCGCAGCGAGACGGTCCTGCGGCGCAGGGCCGGGCGCAGGAAGGCCCTGGCCGCGCTGACGCGCCTGCCTTCGTGGATGTAGCGCTGGAAATAGCCGGACCCGAACTGGAAGCCGGAATTGTAATCCTTCGCGCGTGGAATCCCCATGGCCCCGGCGGCATCGAGGAAGGCTTCGGCGACCGGGTTGATCCAGTCGCTGTCTGTAATGGGCAATTCGCCGCCGCGCCCGCGCACCCGGTCGTCGCCCGCGCCGATCCGGGTTTCGGACCGTTTGAAATAGGGCAGCAGGTCCTCGAACCCCCAGCCGCGATTGCCCATCTGCGCCCAGGTATCGAAATCCGCCGCCTGGCCCCGGTTGTAGACCATGCCGTTGACCGAGCTGGAGCCGCCGACCACCCGGCCCTGGGGAATGGCGAGACTGCGCCCGCCGAGCGATTCCGAAGGTTCCGTCATGAAGGGCCACAGGAAGCGGTCGCCATAGAGGGTTTTCACGAATCCGGCCGGAATGGCGATGAAGGGGTGGCGATCATTCCCGCCGGCTTCCAGCACGCAGACACTGGTCACGCCGTCCTCGCTCAACCGGTTGGCCAGCACGCAGCCCGCCGCCCCCGCGCCGATGATCACATAATCGAAACTGTCCATGCCTCCGCCTTGCCCTTTCGCAACGTTCCGCGTCCAAGGGTAAACACCGGGAGCCGCGCACTCAATCCGCCCGCCATTGCCCCATCGGCCCCCGCACCGATAGGCTGTGACAGGAAATAACGGGGGAGGGGAATTCATGCTGACGATTGACGCGCAGGTTCATGCCTATGAACGGGACCATCCGGGCCGGCCCTGGCACGGGGTGCTGGCGGGACCGCCGGAGGTGACCGGCGACGACATGGTGGCGGCGATGGATGCGGTCGGCGTCGACGGCGCGATCCTGGTATCGGCTTTCACCATGTACCGCTTCGACGACAGTTACGCGCGCCTGGTGCGGCTGGCGCATCCGAAGCGCTTTGCGCTGCTGAAACCGGTCGATACGTCGGACCCCGGCGTGGCGGAAACCATCGCCGAATGGGCGGCGCTGGACGGCACGGTCGGTATCCGCATCATGCTGCGTCAGGCGGCCTCGGCGGATCCGGACGACCCCGGAATCCGGCTGGTGCTGGGCGAAGCGGCGCGCCATTCGCTGCCGGTGAATCTGTCCTGCGTCGGGCGGCTGGACCAGGTTGCCATCCTGGCCGCGCGGCGCCCGGATACGCGGCTGGTGGTCGATCACCTGGGCCTGGAACAGCCGCGCGTCCCCCCGGTTCCGGCGGAACCCTTCGCGGAAATACAGAAGCTGCTGGAACTGGCGCGGTTTCCGAATGTCGCGGTGAAGATCAGCGGCGCCTGCACCCTGTCGCATGAACCGTTTCCCTATAACGACCTTTGGGACCCGCTCTGCCGGGTCTTCGACGCTTTCGGCTTCGACCGCTGCATGTGGGGCACCGACTGGACGAGGGCGATAAACCTCGTCAGTTACGAACAGGGGGTGGAGCCTTTCCGCCTGACCGACCGGATCACCGATGGCGAACGCGCGGCGCTGATGGGTGGGACCCTGCAACGGATATACGGCTGGGCGCCATCACCGGGGTAATCCGCGCGGCGGGCGGGGTCATATTGTCAGCGCCGCGGTAACGGGCGTATCTTGCCGCGCCAAAAATAACTGACGCGCCGCATACGCAACATCCAGGAGGAAACAAGGCAATGGCGAATAACGATATCGACAGCATAACGGCTATTGCCACCCTGGGCCTCGGCGAGGCGGGAACGGCGCTGACGACCGGGCTGGCGAAGGTCTGGCGCAAGGGTAATCCGGCGCGGCGCATCCTGTCGGTCGACACCGCGCTGGGCGACAATGTGCGGGGCGCCGCGATCAACGACCGCGCGCGCGCCATCGGCGTCGAGATCGAGGGCAGCTACACCAGCAGGCTGGCCGATGCGGGGGCGGTATTTTCGGTTGTGACCGGGGTCGATGCGAAGGACGCGGCGCTGTCGGCACGCGAGGTGCTGAAACCGGGCACGCTGTTCTTCGACGTCAACACGCTGACCGGGCCGCAGACGGTCGCCATCGCCGAGGAAATGTACAAGGCCGGGATCGACTATGTGGATTTCGCCGCGATGGGCGGATTCGCCGCGTCGGGGCACAGGGTGCCCTTCGTCGTCTCGGGCCCGGCGGCCGAACGGGCGGCGGCGTTCCTGAAACCCTTCGGCTTCAATGTCGAGGTGATGAGCGACCGCGCCGGCGACGCCTCCTCGGTCAAGATCATCCGCTCGGTCATGGTGAAGGGGATGGAGGCGCTGGGCGTCGAATGCATGGTCGCGGCGCATCGCGCCGGGCTGGTGGACGAGGTGCTGGCCTGTTTCTCCGATATCGACGAACGCACCTTCGCCGGCATGGTGAAGTCGCTGACCACGACCCATTTGGTGCACGCCAGGCGGCGCATGGAGGAAATGGACAAGGCGCAGGAGAATCTGGTCGAACTGGGCATCCGGCCGCTGATGAGCGAACGCACCCGCGAATCCCACGCCCGCACGGTGGACGCCGGCGTGGCGCCCTCGGATGCCAGCCTGCCCAGCTTCGAGGAAGCGCTGGAAATCCTCAGCGAGAAGGTGGTGAAGCACCTCTGACCAGGGGAGGGCCGGTTATCCGCGTGAACCGTGCCCGCAATCGTCTTGCTCAGCTCTGCGTCGGCAGGTTGGATTCCGTCCCGGGGTCGAGCGGGTAGATCGGCCGGCGCAGGTTCTTCCAGGGGAACAGGCTGTAATCCGAGGTGCAGGCGCCGGGGCCGGAGACCATGACGATGTGCCGGGCCAGCGGTTCGAACCCGGCGCGGAAATGCTGGCGGGATTTCAGCAGCACGTATTTCTTCCGCGCGGGATCGATGCCCGCATGGGTGAAGGCGCCGGTGTCGAAGGGTTCGTAGCGGCCCTCGCTGACCAGGATTTCGACACTGCCGGTATCCAGCACCGCGCAGCGCCCGATATTCAGCGCCACGCCGGTAAACATCGGCCCGGTCACGGTGAACTGCCCGTCGGTGATGCGCCGCACGATACCGGTGACTTCCAGCGGTTCGCCGCGCAGCCCCATGGCGGGCATGTCCACCTTGCCGCCAAGCCGGATCGTGACGGTCGCGCCGACGCCGGCGTCGATCATCCGCGCGACCGATTGCGGGTCGCAGAAAGGTCCGGCGCAGACGTTTTCCAGCCCCTGGCGCATGACCTCCGCCAGCACCGCCATGACATCCTGGTTGCCGCCGGAACCGGTATTGTCGCCATGGTCGATCAGCAGCACCGGGCCGTCGTCCAGCGCCTTCGCCTTCGCGATGGAATCGGCCACGGGCTCGACATTGAAGACGAATTCGTCGCGCCGGTCCCAGCCCTCGCGCAGGATATCGTAGAGCAGCCGCTCGCCGTCGTCGCGCGATCCGTCGGCGACGACAATGGCGCTCAGCCCCACATGCGGGATGTCGGCCAGCGGGAAGCAGCCGAAGACCGAGGCGTTCAGCACGGCGCCCGACGATTCCGCCGCGATGGCCTTCGCATACATGTCGCGCATCGGCTGCATGGAGGGGGCGTGCCGGTTCATATGGGTGAG
Source organism: Alphaproteobacteria bacterium (assembly GCA_040905865.1). Classification (NCBI taxonomy): domain Bacteria; kingdom Pseudomonadati; phylum Pseudomonadota; class Alphaproteobacteria; species Alphaproteobacteria bacterium. Next base: position 11,447 of record JBBDQU010000051.1, on the reverse strand, counting down.
GACGGGTAGCGAGTGCCAGACCATGACCGGGTCGACCTCGCCGTTCAGCGCGCGGATCAGGGTGCGTCCGGCGCGCGCCCCGGTTTCATGCATGTCGATATGCGGATAGGTGCGGTAGCCGGCGATGACCGTGGCGTTGTCGACCATCGCGGCGGACAGGTTGGTGTGGAAATCGAGCGCCACCGCGATGGGCAGGTCGGGGGCGACGGCGCGGATGCGGCGCAGCAACGCGCCCTCGCCGTCATCATGGTCCTGCGTGACCATTGCGCCGTGCAGGTCGAGGAACAGCGCGTCGCAGCCCTTTGCCACGGCCTCGCAGATCGCTTCGGCGCAGATATCGACGATCTCGCCGGGGGCGGGGGCGCTGGGATGGGCATTGGCGGCGATGGGGAAGACAAGCTCCGCGCCTTCCGCCGCCGCGAGGTCGATATAGGCGGCGACCGGGTTGTTGGTGCCGCGATAGACCCGCAGCGCCTCGTCGCCGCGCGCCGGCCCGTCAGTGGGGCCGATCCGCCCGAAATCCCGCACCGGAGTCGGCACCGGCGAAAAGGTATTGGTCTCATGCCGCATGAGCGCGGTTACGAACCGTCGGGTCATGGTCGTGTTCCTTTCGGTGGCGGTATCATCGTCTGTATGGCCTGTTCGTATAGTGTGCCGGCCCCCTGACACCATGAACGGTTGCAGCAACCGGAACTTTGCATATAACGTTACAGTAATATCGCAAAAAGCGAATGGGTCCGTCGAACAGCGGGCCCGCCAAATGTCCGCTTGACGGACCTGGAACCCTAGGGAGGTAACATGTACGAAATTATCAGGAATCTCGGATTCGGCGCCGTTATGGCGCTCGGCGCAGCCGCTGCGCAGGCGGATGATGTAAAGCTGCCGGCGCAGATGACGTGGACGGCCTATGGCACGACCTCGACCGGATATCAGCAGTCTGTTGCGCTCGGTAATATGCTGAAATCGAAGTTCAATTCGCAGGTCAACATCAAGACGGGCAAGAACGACATCGCCCGCATGCTGCCGATCAAGGGCCGCAAGGCCGATTTCTGCGCCTGCGGGATCGCCCTCTATTTCGCCCAGGAAGGGGTTTACGAATTCGGCGCCAAGACCTGGGGGCCGCAACCCATCCGCATGGTCTTCGCCTCCATCGGCGGCGCCGGAATCGGCCTCGCCGTGGCGAAGGATATCGGGGTCGCCCACTACAAGGACCTGAAGGGCAAGCGCGTTGCCTGGGTGCGAAGCGCGCCGGCGCTGAACCAGAATGCCACCTCGGCGCTGCGCTTCGGCGGGCTGACCTGGGACGACGTGAAGAAGGTCGAGTTTGGCGGGTTCCAGGCGTCGCTGGACGGTATCATCAACGGTCAGGTCGACGCGGCCGCGTCCTCCACGGTCTCGCCGCATATTTCACGTATCGACGCGTCACCGCGCGGTGTGGCCTACCTGCGGATGGACCACAAGGATACCGAGGGCTGGAAGCGCCTGCAGGGCGCGGCGCCCTGGATGCAGCGGCATATGGCCACGCAGGGGCCCGGCATGTCCAGGGAGAACCCATGGGAGGGCTCCGGCTATTTCTATCCGGTGCTGCTGACCAATGACGATTACGATTCGGCGACGGTCTACAGCCTGGTCAAGGCCATCGATACGAGCTATGACGATTTCAAGACAGCGGCGCCGGGCGTCGACGGCTGGGCGCGAGATCGGCAGGGGTTTCAGTGGGTCATTCCCTGGCATGACGGCGCGGTGAAATACTGGAAGGAAGCCGGCGTCTGGACCGCGGATATGGAAGCGCACCAGGCCCAGGCCGTGAAAAGGCAAAAAACGCTGACTGATGCCTGGAAGGCGTATTCGGCGAATCCTGCTGCGGATTTCGAGGCCGGTTGGCTCGAAGCACGGGCGGCGGCGCTGAACGCGATGGGCATGGCCGTCGTTTTCGACTGACGGGAACCGACGGACTCAAAGACAGGCCATGAGCCTGCGCGCACCCGAAGGCAAGGCGGCGGTGGCGGAAATTTCGCGCCATCGCCAGCTTGCCGGATTCTGGCATTACGCGCTGCTGACCGCGGCGTTCCTGTCCATCGGGCTTTCGGTCTATCAGCTGTTCAGTATCGGGCGGCTGATGTCGGACAGCGATTTCCTGGGCGGGATTCCCTGGCGGTTCAGTCAGGATCTCGGATTCAATTTCAATCTGCTGGGCCTCCAGTATCTTTATCTGCTGCTGCTGACCCTGCTGCCCTTTGTTTTCATTTACTGGCCCGCATACGGCGGCGCGCCAAAGAACAGCGTGCCCTGGTATGATGTCGTGCTGTTCGTCACGACCATCGGGGTCGGCCTGTATTTCGTCTGGAACGGCGGCCGGATCCTCGACGAAGGCTGGGAATATGAGGTCCCGGCGGAAAACATCGAGGCGGTTTATCTCGCCTATGTCCTCTGGGCGCTGGTGCTGGACGCGACGCGCCGGGTCGGGGGCTACGCCATCGTTTCGGTCGTCGCGATTTTTTCAATCTATCCTTTCGTGGCAGACCAGCTTCCGGGAATCCTGCTTGCGTCGTCGCCGGACTGGCAGGAAGTCGGCACACGCTTCGCGATGGGCGAGGAGGCGATCTTCGGCATCCCGATGCGCGCCTTCGGCAATATCGTCATCGGTTTCCTGATCTTCGGCGTCGCCCTGCAGCATACCGGCGGCGGCAGCTTCTTCCTCAACCTCGCCTTCGCGCTGCTCGGCCATGTCCGGGGCGGGCCGGCGAAGGTCGCGATCTTCGCCAGCGGGTTGATGGGCTCGATGAGCGGCAGCGTGGTCACCAATGTGCTGACCACCGGCGTGATGACCATCCCGACGATGAAGCGGGTCGGATTCCGGCCCGCCTATGCCGGCGGGGTCGAGGCCTGCGCGTCCACGGGCGGGGTGCTGATGCCGCCGATCATGGGCGCGACGGCTTTCGTCATGGCGCTGTTCCTTGAGGTGCCCTACCGCGACGTGGCGCTCGCGGCGATTATCCCCTCGGCGATGTATTTCTTCGGGCTGTTCATGCAGATCGACGCCTATGCGGCCCGTCACAATCTGCGCGGCCTGCCGCCGGCGGAAATGCCGAGCCTGAAGGAGACCATGAAGAAGGGCTGGTATTTCATTGCCGTCTTTGCACTGCTGGTCTGGATGCTGGTCTTCCTGAACCAGGAAACCATTGCGCCGTATTACGCGACAGTCCTGCTGATTGTCCTGAACCAGGTCTTTCCCTATTACCGCTGGAACCGGGCGAAACTGGTCGATTTCATCACCTCGACGGTAAAACTGTTTGCCGAACTGGCGGCGCTGCTGGCGGGGATCGGCATCATTGTCGGCGCACTGGAAGTCACCGGCAAGATCGGCAACCTGGCCAGCGACCTGCTGTCCATAGCCGGGGGATCCAACGTGATCCTGCTGCTGATGGGGGCGTTCACCAGCTTCGTGCTGGGGATCGGCATGACCGTCACGGCGGCCTATGTCTTCCTGGCCATTGCCCTGGCGCCGGCGCTGATCCAGGGCGGCATGAACCCGATGTCGGTGCATATGTTCATCTTCTACTGGGGCATGCTGAGTTTCATCACCCCGCCGGTGGCCCTTGGCGCCTATGCGGCGGCGCCCATCGCCAGGGCGGCGCCGATGTCGGTCGGGTTCGAGGCGATGCGGCTTGGCAGCATCATCTACTTCATCCCGTTCTTTTTCGTCTTCGACCCGGCCTTCATCTGGCAGGGGCCGCTGGAACAGACGGCGCTGGTCTTCGCCAAGGCGATGATCGGCATCGTGTTCGTTTCCGGCGCGCTGCAGGGCTATCTCGTCCTGCTGGGCAATCTCGGCGGCGGCGTCACCGGCTGGATCAGTCGGGCGGCGCTCGGCATCGGCGGTATCACGCTGGCGACGCCGGGCAATGAGGTGCTGGGCGTGACCAACTGGGAACTGGCGACGGTTTCCGGAATCCTGCTGGCTATCGGCGTCGCCACGGGGTTTGTGGCGCGGAAGCAGGCGCCCGCGCTGGCCTGACCCCGCCCGGACATGAAAACGCCGGCTGCAAGACAATGCAGCCGGCGATTCTGTGTCGCTTGTGCGCGGCGGCGGGTCAGCCCATCGCGCTCCGGCCGGCGGAACCGCCCGCCAGCTTGCCGAAGATGGCGCCGGACATCAGCCCCGTGCCGCCCGGATAGTTGAAGTAGAACAGGCCGCCGACCAGTTCGCCGGCCGCATACAGGCCCGGAATTTCCTGCAGGTCGGTATCGACGACACCGCCGGTTTCCGGATTGATCCGCAAGCCGCCGAAGGTGAAGGTGATGCCGCAGCCAAGGCCATAGGCTTCGAACGGGCCCTCGTCGAGGGTGTTCGCCCAGTTAGTTTTCGGAATTTCGAGGCCGGGCGTGCCACGGCCGTCCAGAACAGCCGGATTGAACGGCGTTTTCGTGTCCACCGCCGCGTTGTATTCCTTCAGCGTCTTCAGCGCCTGTTTCGGCTCCACGCCTTCCATCTTCTCAACCAGTTCCTCCAGCGTGTTGCCGGTGACCTTGGTGACCCGGCGAATGCGGTATTCGTCCCGCAGCATGCTGGTGACCTTCTGGTCGAAGACCTGCCAGCACAGCATGCCAGGCTGGTTGAGGATTTCGCGGCCATATTTGGCATAGGTGTAATTGCGGAAATCCGCGCCTTCGTCGACGAAGCGCTTGCCGTGGGCGTTGATCATCACGCCCAGCGGATAGCTGTGCTTCTGGAAATTGTCGCCGACCGTCAGGTCGCCGAATTCCGGCGCGTTCACGTCCCAGGCCACCGCATGGCAGCCGGACCAGTTGCCGTAGGACATGGCGCCGATATCGAGCGCCATCTTGATGCCTTCGCCCTGGTTGTGGCGGGTGCCGCGAACCTTGGCCATTTCCCAGCCGGGGCCGAGGTAGCGGGTGCGCATTTCGGCATTGGCCTCGAAGCCGCCGCTGGCCAGCACGACCGCCTTGGCGCGGATATCCCGGACCTTGCCCTTGTGCTTGACCCTGATGCCGTTGACTTTTTCCTCGTCATACAACAGCGACATGGCGCGGGTTTCGTACTGGATTTCGATGCTGCGTTCGCCGCAGGACTTGGTTTCCAGTTCGATCAGCCCTTCGCCGCCGCCCCAGGTCTCGACGCACAGCCCGCCCCAGAAACGAAACTTGCCGTCGACCTTGAAGGCCTGCCGGCCATAGCTCGGCTGGAACTTGATGCCCTTGGACTTCATCCACTGCACGGTCTCGAGGCTCTTGGTGACGAGCATCTCGGAGAGTTCCGGGTCGCTGCGGAACTGGGTCAGGCGGAACAGGTCGTCGTAATACTGGTCTTCGGTATAGGTGCCGAAATCCGCGTTGCCGATTTCCTCTTCGGTCAGGTCGACAACGGTCTTGAGGTCTTCGACCCCTTCATGGGCGAAACGGATCGCGCCGGCCGTATAGCGGCTGTTGCCGCCGGCTTCCTCTTCCGGGGCGCGTTCAACCACCAGAACCTTCGCGCCGCTTTCCTGCGCGGAAAGCGCCGAGCAAAGGGCGGCGTTTCCCGCACCAACGACGACGACGTCGTAATCCGTATCTGTCATCTGAAACTCCCAGGCAATATAAGGACTGAAAACGCAACCGTACCGTCGCATTGCCTCCCGACGATGGCGCGGCCGCGTGAATGTGGAGTGGTTTTTTTACACGCCGCATGGCAGCGGTCAAGATTGCTGCGCGGTGCGGCTGTTTGTGTACATCGATATGCATTTAACGCATGGCTGAATTGCGCAAAAACTGCACCTTGATTATTCAAACGTTTGACCAAATAATGCCGGCGCAGCATTTGCAGGACAGAACCGTCGGATAGAATGGACGATACGCTCGATAGGCAAACACCGGTCAGCGCGAATCCCGAACCGGACTCCGGCGGCGAATCCCGGGCCCGTGGCCGGCCCGGCGGCGCCGACAGCCGCGACCGGATCCTGGACAATGCGGGCCGGCTTTTCGCCGAACGCGGCTATAACGGCGTGTCGATGCGCGACCTGGCGACGGCGGCAAAGGTCAACCTGGGCGCGGTCAACTACCATTTCGGCGGCAAGCGCAGCCTGTATCAGGAAACCGTCAGGCGGCTGATCGACGATATCGGGCCCCATTTCGGCCCCATCATCCGGCAATTGCGTGAAGACGTGGCGGCGGCGGGCGGCGACCGGGAAAAACTCGCGGCCTGTACGGCGCGCTTTGTCCGCGCCCTTTATGTTGCTGTGCTGGGGGGGCGGGTGCTGCAATGGCAGATGCCCTTCCTGCTGCGCGAATTCCACCAGCCATCCAGGGAGTTCGCCATGATTCTGGCGGACCGCATCAATCCCATGCATGACGCCGTGGCGTCGCTGGTGGCCGCGGCGCTCGGCCGGGACAAGCAGGATCCCGAAATCACGATCCGGGTTCATGCGTTTATCGGTCAGATCATGTCGTTCGGCGCCTGCCGGGCAATCGTGTTCGCGCGGCTGGGCTGGGACGAATACACCCCGGCGCGTATCGCGCTCGTCGCCGACACGGTCATTCCGTCGATTCTGGGGTCGCTGGGCCTGCCGTTGCCGGTGGGACCGAACGGAGAGGAAAGCTGACCATGCGGGTCGGCCTGCACATCTTCCTGGCGGCTGTGGTGCTTGCCGGCGCGACAGGCGGCGTTTATGCGCTGATCGGTTCCAAACCTGAACCGGTGCGCAATGCGGTACAGGAACGGTCATGGGTCGTCGAAACCGTTCCTGCCCGTATCGCCGATATCCAGCCGGACCTCAAGCTGTTCGGCGAGGTTGTGGCGGGCCGGAAAGTGGAACTGCGTCCGCTGGTCGCCGGGCGGATTGTGGCGGTCGGCGATAATTTCCGCGATGGCGGCATTGTCCGGCGCGCGGATCTGCTGGTGGCGATTGACCCGTTCGAATACCGCGCCGCCGTCGCCGAGACGACGGCGCAGCTTGAGGAGGCGCAGGCGCGGCTGCGCGAAATCCGCGCCGAATATGAAGGGGTGAAGGCGCAACTGCCCCATGACAGGACGCAGCGGGACATCCGTCGCCGGGACGTGGCGCGGCGCGAAAAGCTGCGCGGGTCTGGCGCGTCGTCGGACAAGGCGCTGGACGATGCCCGCCTCGCGCTCAGCCAGGCCGAGCAGGAACTTGCCGATCGCGAGCGCGCCATCGCCACCTGGCAGGCGAAAGTGGCGCAGCAGGAGGCGACCGTCGCCCGGATGGAAGTCGCCCTGCGCCGCGCACAGCGGGACCTGGAGGAAACCCGCCTGCTGGCGCCGTTCGACGGCTTCGTGCTGGATGTGGAAGCAGCGATCGGCAAGCGGCTCGGCACCGGCGACCGGGTCGCGACCGTGATCGATTCATCGCGGCTTGAAGTCCGGTTCAATATCGGCAATGCACAATTTTCCGCCCTCAATGCCGATGGCGGGTTCCGGGGCCGGAAGGCCAGGGTCTACTGGCGCGGCGGCGATCCGGCCAATCCGCTGGAAGCATGGCTGGTGCGCGAGGGCAGCGAAATCCAGGCGGACAGCGGCGGCGTCAGCCTGTACGCCAGCCTGCTGAACATCGGGCCGGATACCAGCCTCCGGCCGGGCGCTTTCGTGCGGATCGAGATGCCGGGGCCGGAATACAGGGATGTGGTTCGATTGCCGGAATCGGCGTTGCATGGCGACGATACGGTCTATGTCGTGGTGGATGACCGGCTGGCGGCGCGCCGGACCGAAGTGGTGGCGCGTCTGGGATCGGACGTGGTGCTGCGCGGCGGGCTGGCGGACGGCGAGGCGGTGCTGGTGACCCGCTTTCCCGAAGTCGGCGCCGGCGTCCTGGTCTCGCAGCGATGACGGACAATACGCCCGGCGACACCGGCCGCCGGTTCTCGCTGATCCGGCTGTTCGCCAGCCACCGGACAGCGGCGAACCTGCTGATGCTGATCATGATCGTCAGCGGGCTGTATTCGCTGCGCCAGATGAACGTTCAGTTTTTTCCCGATTTCGGTCTGGATTTCGTCAATATCAGCGTCGACTGGCGTGGCGCCAGCGCGGAGGATGTGGACGCCAATATCGTCCAGGCGGTCGAATCGGAAGTCCGTTTTCTCGACGGCGTCAAGCGGGTGCGGTCCTCCTCCACCGAAGGGCGCGCGCGCATCCTGATCGAATTCAACCCGGGCGCCGACATGCAATCGGCGTTGTCGAATGTGGAAACCGCCGTGGGGCAGGTGACGACCCTGCCGGAAGACAGCGAGAGCCCGGTCATCAATAACGCGGTCCGCTACGATCTGATTTCGCGTCTGTCGATTTCCGGTCCCTATTCGGAAGCGTCGCTGAAGGCCATCGCCAAGCGCATGCGCGACGATCTGCTGGCGCGGGGCATCGACAAGATCACCCTGTTCGGCGCGCGGGACGACGAGATCTGGGTCGAAATCCCGCCGGAAATTCTGCTGGAGACCGACCTGACCCTGGGGGATGTCGCGGCGCGCATCCGCGAGACCTCGCAGGACCTGCCTTCGGGCGACACGACCGGGTCGGCGGAACGGCAGATTCGCAGCGTCGGCGAACGAAAGGACGCGCGGGGGCTGGGCCGGATCGAGGTGCGGGCGCTGGAAAACGGGCAGAAGATCCTGCTGCGCGACATCGCGCAGGTCAGCGAACGCTTCGAGGATGGCGGCGAGACCGCCTGGCGGCGCGGCTTTCAGGCAATCGACCTCAATGTCCAGCGGTCGACCACCGCCGATGCGCTGGTGGTGGCGAAAACAGTGGACGACTACCTGGCGGAAATCCTGCCGACCCTGCCGCCCAACCTGAAGGTGGAGCAATACGATGTGCAGGCGGAACTGATCCGCGGCCGCATCGACCTGCTGCTGGTCAATGGCGGCGGCGGGCTGATCCTCGTGCTGGCCATCCTGTTCATCTTCCTGAACACGCCGACGGCGTTCTGGGTCGCGATGGGCATCCCCACATCGCTGTTCGCGACCATGGCGGTCATGCACATGACGGGGCAGTCGATCAACATGATCAGCCTGTTCGGGCTGATCATGGCGCTGGGTATCGTCGTCGACGACGCCATCGTGGTCGGCGAACATTCGGCCGCCCGCGCCGGCGACGGCATGGAACCGCTGGAAGCCGCCGTGACGGGCGCGCAGCGCATGGCGGCGCCGGTCTTCAGCTCGTCGCTGACCACCATCGCCGCCTTCATCCCGCTGCTGGTGATATCGGACATTATCGGCCAGATCATCCAGGCGATCCCGCTGGTGATCATCGCCGTGATCGTGGCCAGTCTGGTCGAATGTTTCTTCGTGCTGCCGGGCCATATGCGCGGCGCGCTGAAACCGGGCCGCGCCCGCCCGTGGCGCGCGCGGCTGTGGTTCAACCGCAATTTCGACCGCTTCCGGGACGGGCCGTTCCGGTCCTGGGTGCAACTGGCGGTCAACTGGCGGTATGTAACCCTGGCGTGCGCCGTCGGCGGGCTGCTGCTCAGTATCGGGCTGGTCGCCGGCGGCCGCGTCGGCTTTACCTTCTTTCCCTCGCCCGAGGCGGATACGATCTACGCCAATGTCCAGTTCACCGCCGGCTCACCACGCGAACGCACGCTGGAAATGCTGGAAGGGCTGGAACAAAGCCTGCTGGAAGCGGAACAGGATCTGTCCGGCGGCAGGGGCGGGCTGGTCCGCATGGTGCTGCTAAAGGTCGGCGCGCCCAGCGGCGAGCAGGGCGCGGGGTTTCCCGCCAGCGGCGATCATGTGGGCAGCGTGGCGGTCGAACTGGCGGCGTCTGACCAGCGCGAAATCCGCACCAGCGCGATCGTCGAGGCCTGGCGCGCGCGGGCGGTGGCGCTGCCGGCGCTGGAATTCCTGACCATCCGCTCGGCGCAGGGCGGCCCGCCGGGGCGGGAGGTGGATGTCCGTCTCTCCGGCAACGACCTGGAGTCGCTCAAGGCGGCGTCGAAGGAAACCCGGGCGCTGCTGGCGGAATATCCCGGCGTCGAGTCGATTTCCGACAACCTGCCCTATGGCAAACCGGAAACCGTGCTGGAGGTCACGCCGGCCGGCCGGGCGCTCGGCTTCACGACCGAAACCGTCGGCCGGCAGGTGCGCGACGCCTTTGAAGGCGCGGTCGCCAAGCGGTTCGCGCGCGGCGACGAGGAAGTCACGATCCGGGTCCGTTTCCCGCGCGGCGGCGCCGAAACGGCGAGTCTCGACGGGCTCTACCTGCGCGGTCCGGGCGGCGCCGAGGTGTTGCTGGAGGAGATTGTCTCGCAGACCGGCAAGCGCGGCTTTTCCCAGGTGCTGCGCGAGGACGGCGTGCGGCAGGTCGCCGTCACCGCCGATGTCGATGAGCAGGTCTCCTCAACCGACGACGTGCTGTCGGCGCTGGAGAATGACGGAATCCGCGACATCGCCGCGCGCCATGGGGTGGCGGTCAGTTTCGCCGGCAAGGCGGAGGAACAGGCGCAAACCCTGGGCGACATGCGCGCCGGGGCGATTGTCGGGCTGATCGGCATCTACATCATCCTCGCCTGGGTGTTTTCCAGTTACTTCCGGCCGCTGGCGGTGCTGGCGATCATTCCGCTGGGCTTTGTCGGCGCGACGCTGGGACACTGGCTGCTGGACTACGACCTCACGATCCTCAGCATGATGGCGCTGGTCGGGTTGTCCGGCATCGTCATCAACGATTCGATCATCCTGGTCAGCCGCATCGACGAACGCATCGCGGATGGCGACGATATGGAGCACGCCATCGTGGCCGGCACGCGGGACCGGTTGCGGGCGGTGATCCTGACCTCGGCCACGACCATGGGCGGGCTGACGCCGCTGCTGTTCGAACGCAGCCTGCAGGCGCAATTCCTGATCCCGATGGCGGTGACGCTCGTCTTCGGGCTGATGGTGACGACCCTGCTGGTGCTGTTCGTCGTGCCGGCGCTGATCCGGGTGCAGGGCGATTTCGGTCGGCTGTATGCGCGTTTCCGGTCTCCGCAGCGCGATGTTATCGCTGGAAACTAGGAGCCGTCGGGGCGGGTCATGTCGGCCGGCACGACCCATTGCGCGAACTGTTCCTCGGTCACGAGGCCCAGCGCCAGCGCGGCGTCACGCAGCGAGGTGCCGTCGGCCTGCGCCTTCTTCGCGATTTTCGCGGCGCTGTCATAGCCGATATGGGGGCTGAGCGCGGTTACCAGCATCAGCGATTCATCCACCAGCGCCGCGATGCGCGCCCGGTCCGGTTCGATCCCGGCGACCAGGTTATCGGCGAAACTGCGGCAGCCATCGGCCAGCAGCCCGACCGATTGCAGCAGATTGTATATCATCACCGGTTTGAAGACGTTCAGTTCCAGGTGGCCGCTCGCCCCGGCGATGGTGATGGTCACATTGTTGCCCATGACCTGGGCGCAGAGCATCGTCAGCGCCTCGGCCTGGGTCGGGTTGACCTTGCCCGGCATGATCGACGAGCCGGG